>JBBQII010000077.1:0-9823 GCA_038324795.1 Gemmatales bacterium | reverse complement strand
CATGCGGCCCATCCGATGACGGCGGAAAATTCAAGCGAAACCCGAAAGTTTCTGCACGATCAAACTATAGAAGACTGTTATGCGTCCGTGCAAACCGAATTGACGGTACAACCGGAAAATGAGGAGCAACCGTCTTTACTGACCGGATCGTTTTACCCAGAACACCACCCGCGAAGTACAATCACTTGGTAGTCGAAACACACAATCGCAGGCTGCTGAAGATCAGAAAAGCATGGCCACGGGCGAAACACTGATGTAACACGGATAAAGACCCATCCCGTGTCTGAAACCGCAAGAGCGTCCAGGCATCTGTTCTCATCCGTGTTCGATCGGTGTATCATCCGTGGCTATGTCTTTTCCGTCTTGTTGGTGCCGAAGGCCCTTCGCAGCCTGAAAGTCAGTTGTCGCGACGCTGAGGGATTCCAAAGCGGAGTGCAGGTTGGATGATGAGCATGCTCGATCGATCAATAAGCGAACTGGAACCGGTCTGGGTTTGGGGGCTGCCGCTGTTGCCGGTGACGCTCGAACAATCGCTTGATTTGATCGACAAACTGATCGAACGCCGGCAGCCGAGCTACATCGTCACGCCCAACTTGAACTACGCCATGTTGACCGAACGCCGGCCCGAACTGCGCGAGGTCAACGCCAATGCGGCTTTCATGGTAGCGGACGGCATGCCGCTGGTGAAGCAGTCGCGGCGGATGGGGACGCCGTTGCCGTGCCGGGTGACCGGGTCGGACCTGATCTGGAAGCTGTTCGAACGGGCGGCCCGGCGCGGGCATCGCATCTACCTGCTCGGTGGGGCACCGGGCGTGGCCGACGAGGCGGCCCGGCGAATGTGCGAGAGACACCCGGGTCTGCAGATTGTCGGCATCGAGTCGCCGCCGTTCCGCGACCTGTCGCCCGACGAGCAGAAGGAACAGCAGGAACGGATCCGTGCGGCGAAGGCGGATATCCTGATCGTTTCCTTCGGCCAGCCCAAGGGGGAGTTGTGGGTGGCCCGCCACTATGCGACACTGGAAGTGCCGTTCAACGTGCAGTTAGGCGCGTCGATCGACTTCGTGGCCGGGAAAGTGTACCGCGCCCCGCACTGGGTACAACGGATTGGCATGGAGTGGTTCTTCCGCATGGCCCAGGAACCGCGCCGCCTGATGGGGCGTTACATCCGCAACGCATGGTTCCTGCTGCGGATGCGTGTGACGAGGCCGCAACATCGCCCGGAATAGATCGCTGTTTCCCTCGTGGAGCACGCGTCTCGCGTTCTCGAATGATCGAGAACGCGAGACGCGTGCTCCACGAGGGTTGCCGTCATCGCCCCTCGGAGCGAAGTGTGCCAAATGCGACGAGTGTGATGTCGGCCGACACGCTGTTGCGGATCATCCGCGAGAATCAGCTTGTGGACGCAACCGCACTCGCGGCCTGCATCGCCACACTCACACCTGAGCAACTCGGCACCGCCGAGGCGATCGCTCTCGCTGATGCACTCGTCGAGAAGCGCCTGCTGAGCCGTTTTCAGGCGAACCTGCTGATCCAGGGCAAATCGAAGAGCCTGCGCATCACCAGCAAATACCGGCTGCTCGATCGGCTCGGCGCGGGCGGCATGGGGCTGGTCTATCTCTGCGAGCATATCCGCATGAAGCGCCCGGTGGCGCTGAAGGTGCTTCCCAACGCCCAGGCGAAGGAGCCCGGCAACCTCGAGCGCTTTCACCGTGAAGCGCAGGCCGTGGCCGCCCTGAAGCACCCGAACATCGTGCAGGCGTACGATGTCGATTCCGATAACGGGATCCACTATCTGGTGATGGAGTTCATCGACGGCATCAACCTTGAGAAGCTGGTCGCGGCACACGGCCCGCTCGACCCGATTCGCGCCGCCCACTACATCTCCCAGGCGGCCGACGCGCTGCAGCATGCTTCAGAACGGAATCTGGTGCATCGCGATATCAAGCCGTCGAACCTGCTGGTGGATCGCGAAGGAACGCTCAAGGTTCTCGACATGGGTCTCGCGCGGTTCTTCGACTCGCGCCGCGACGACCTGACGAGGAAATTCGACAACGGCGCGGTAATCGGCACCGCCGACTTCATGTCGCCCGAACAGGGCCTGAACAGCCATGACGTCGACATCAGGGCCGACATCTACAGCCTTGGCTGCACCTTTTACTACCTGCTGGCCGGCAACCCGCCGTTCCACCAGGGCAACGTCACGCAGAAACTGCTGATGCACCAGGTGCGCGATCCGGTGCCGATCGAGCAAATCGTTCCGGGCATTGATCGTGACCTGACCGCAATCGTTCAACGGATGATGGCGAAGAAGCCCGACGATCGGTTTCAGACGCCCGGTGAGGTAGTCGACGCACTCGAACCGTGGACGGCAGAACCGATCGGGCCGCCGACTGAAGTCCCGGCCCGGTCGGGCATCATCGCGCGCACCAGCAGTGGCAGCACGCTGACGAACCAGGCGGTCTCGTCGCTGCGGACGTCGTCGCGGCAGAAGTCGCGCCCGCACGCACCGTCGATCATCACGGAGCGTGTGGCCGAGAGCGCCGTCCGCCGGATGGACAATATTCCGCACGACAGCGATGATTCGCGCGACACCCGGACGCGCGGGATCTTCATCGGCTTCGTTTCATCGCTCGCTGTGGTCGCGGTCGTGCTGGCGATCCTTCGGCCATGGGAATCTCGCACCACGATCATCATCAAGAACTATGACGATGTGGAAGAGTTCGACCCGAAGAAGATGGCGCAAATCCAACCGCCGGTGAAGGCACCTGTCGCCCCTCCGGCTCCGGGGGCAATCGAGAACAGCGGCATCATCAGTCTGCGGCTCGATGCGAAGTCGCCTCGGCCGGCGGTGCGCAACGGGACCATCCGTGCCCGGCCGACCGACCTGCTGATCTTCACCGGACCCGACCTGGGAAAGAACCGCCCGGTCGATTCGGAACTGGTCGAAGCGCTGGCGGCCCAGTACACCGGCACCGTGGTGCCGTTCGCGCTGACGCAAACCGACAACGCCAAAGTTCCCAACACATTCATGCAGGCCGATGCCGACTTCGGCCTGCACGGCCTGCGCGTGGCCGAGCCGGACGTGCTGATCACACGCGATTTCGCGGGGGCCACCACAGAGAGCATCGTCAACCTGCGTGAGACGGCCGCACTGCCGCCGGGGCTGACGAGCGTGAACGCCGTCATCGCCTGGCCGGTCGACATCCGTGCCGATGCTGACGGCAGCACGCTGCGGGTGATGAGCGGCGCAATGTTGTTCTCCTCGCCCGCGATCACGCGCACGGCAACTCTCGGCGCGGGCAAGACGCCGTTGACGCTCGACTTCAACGGCCAGACCGGCTTCATCACGCTGGCCGGGGAACAGGACTACAGCAAGCCGGCCCCCGGCCGGGAGTATGCGATTCATTCAAGGCTCACCCGCTTCGGCAGTGATGGATTGGTTCTCAGCGGGACGTCGGGCGCGATTCTTCGGCTCGAAAGCCCGGTCAACGCCTGCCCGCAGCTGGTCGTCCAGGGGACGACCGGGGTGGTGAAGGATCGCCCGTTCCGCGTCACGTTCAGCGATGATGCCGCGCTGGGTATGCCCGGCAGCCCGGTGATCCTGAACGATGCCGCGCTGGCGATGACCGCGCAGGGACCGGTCACCATCTTTCGCCCGCTGCAGGTGACACACCTGGCACAACTGTCAGCCGGCAATTCGAAAGGCCGGCTCATCTGGGCGGGTCGGATCTCGGGCGAACGGCTCGTCGTCAACGGTCTCGGGCAGGTCGTTCTCAGCGAGCGTGACAACAACTTCGTCGGGCTGGAGATCCTCGGCGGGACCGTCGTTCTGCAATCCGCCAATGGCACACCTGCCGGCGTCGGGCCCATCGTGATCGGGCCGGGGGGCATGCTCGTCGGCGGGGGTCATCTGCCGGGCGACCTCACCGTCCGCGGCGGCGTGCTGCAACCCGGTGGCGACGACGGGCAGACGCTCGTTGTTGCCGGCCGTGTGACGCTTGAACGGACTTTGGTCAGGACCCCCAAGGTGAACGACAAGCCGGCCACGCTGCGCTTCCGCCTCACCAATCCGCATCGCCCCGCCATGCTCTGCACCGGCGGCCACCCGATCGACCTGTCCGGAACGCAATTGCAGTTCACGCTCGCCCCCAGCTTCATCCCGGAAAAAAATGACCGCTGCATCCTGATCGACAACCGTTCGGGCTCTCGTGCCGTCAACCAGTTCGACGATGCCCCTCCCTTCGGAGTCGTGCGTTCCAGTGATGGCCGTTGGTCGGCGCGCATCTCCTATACCGCTTCCGCGGATCGCGGTACTTCCGCCGGTGGCGTGGATGTCATGCTGTACGACTTCGCCGCCATTGCACCCTGACCCTTTGGTACCCCATGCGAACAATGCTGACACTCTGCGTGGTATTCATTGTCAACCTGCAGTGCAGTCGGGCCGCAACGCCGCAGGAAGTGTTCGAATCGCGCATCCTGCCGATCTTCAGGTCGCCAAACCCTTCCAGTTGCGTCCAATGCCATCTGTCGGGAGTCGACCTGAAAGAGTACATCCTGCCGTCGCACCGCGATACGTTTCTGTCGCTGCGTGATCAGGGAATGATCGACCTCGATGACATCGCAAAGTCGCGCATCCTGAACCTGATCGGCCGCGGCGATGACGGCAAGGCGACATCGATATCGCAGAAGAACAGGGAAAAGGAACGGGCCGCGTTCGTCGCCTGGCTGGAAGCCTGCACGGCCGACAAAACCCTGCGCGATGCCCCGAAACTGGATGCGGTCAAGCAGGCAAAGCCGGCCCGGCCTGTCGAAGTCATCCGCCATGCCCGCATCGACCGGCTGCGTCAGTCGTTCACGAACAACGTCTGGGCGCTGCGGTTCCGCTGCATGAACTGCCACAGCGAAGGCACCCCGCAGAACCTGAAGCTGGTCGAAAAGTGGGGCAACGACGTTGCCTGGTTCCGTAAGGACGGGGCCGACGCCACGCTCGATTTCCTGATGAGCAGTAAGCTGATCGACGTCGACAACCCCGGGAAAAGCCTGCTGCTTCTGAAGCCGCTCAACATCGAGAAGCACGGCGGCGGCGTGAAGTTCGAAGTCGGCGACGACGGCTACAAGGCGATGCGCACGTTCCTCGAAGACTACGCGGCCGTGAAGAAGGACGGCTACCGCACCGCGGCGGCGCTGCCGAAAGCATCGGGACGTGCCAGCTTCGGCAGCGATCGCTGGATCAAGCTGACCGGCACCCCGGCCGAGTGGGGCGACAAGCTGCTGCAAGTCCGCATCCATGCGTGGGACGCAAAGGCCAACACGTGGGAGAAGGAGCCGATCGCGACGACCGACCGCAAAGTCTTCGGCAAGGGAGCCCAGTGGCAGCACAACCTGACGCTGCTGGCCGATGCCGATTCCGAGCGTGCGAAGCAGTTCGCGCGCGCACCGGCCCTGCCGCGCGGCAAGTATCTGGTGAAGGTATACGTTGATCGCGACGGCCGACTGGCGAAAGACTGGAAGGAAACCCTGAACGACAAAAACTTCGTCGGGCAGGTCGAGATCACCACCGACTGGAAAGAAGGGTACGCCGCGACGACTTCGATCAAGGGGGGCGATGTGAAGTGATCCGCGGCTGATGATTGCATTTCACCGGCACGCGCGACATAATCACCCTCCCCTATCGGAGGAACGCATCATGATCCGCTACATGTCGGTCTTCTTTGCCTTTGGACTTCCGGCGATGCCTGCGTTCGCGGCACCGCCGAACATCATCTTCATCCTTGCGGACGATCTGGGTTCATTCGAACTCGGCTGCTACGGGCAGAAAAAGATCAAGACTCCGTCGATCGATGAGCTGGCCGCCGGCGGGATGCGCTTCACGCAGTTCTACACCGGCAATGCCGTCTGTGCGCCGTCGCGATGCGTGCTGATGACCGGTCTGCACGCGGGCCATGCCCAGGTGCGCAACAACATCGCACAGAAGCCCGAAGGGCAATGGCCGATCGCGGCGGACACGCAAACGATCGCGAAACTGCTGAAGGCCAAAGGCTACGCCACCGGCGCGACGGGCAAGTGGGGCCTGGGGAACATGGAATCGACCGGCAGCCCCCTGAAACAGGGGTTCGACATGTTCTTCGGCTACAACTGCCAATCACATGCGCATAACCACTACCCGACCTGGCTGTGGAAGAACGACAAGAAGATCACACTGGAAGGCAACGATGGCGGCGACACCGGCAGAACATATTCGCATGATTTGATGGAACAGGAAGCCCTCGCGTTCATCAAGGAGAACAAAGAGAAGCCCTTTTTCCTGTACATGCCGTTTACCATTTCGCACCTCGCGCTGCAGGTGCCCGACGACTCCCTGGCCGAGTACAAGGGGAAGTTTCCCGAGACGCCGTACAGCGGCAAGGCGTACAGGCCGCATGCCACGCCGCGGGCCGCCTACGCCGCGATGGTCACACGCATGGACCGCAGCGTCGGCCGGGTGGCGCAGCTGCTGAAAGACTTGAAGATCGACGACAACACAATCGTTTTCTTCTCAAGCGACAATGGCCCGATTCATGGTCTGGCCGGGACCGATTCGGTGTTCTTCGAATCGCTGGGGCCGTATCGCGGCATGAAGGGCAGCCTGTACGAAGGCGGTATCCGCACGCCGTTCATCGCGCGCTGGCCGGGCAAGATCAAGCCGGGATCAACGACCGACCAGGTCGGCGGCTTCTACGATGTCCTCCCGACACTCTGCGATGTGGCCGGCATCGACACGCCGAAAGGTCTCGACGGCATCAGCCTGTTGCCGACACTGTTGGGCAAGGGCGATCAGAAGCAGCACGACTTCCATTACTGGGAGTTCCCGGGCTATGGCGGCCAGCAGGCCGTGCGTGCCGGCGACTGGAAGGCCGTGCGGCAGGGCCTGGGCAAGGGCAAGATCATCACCGAGTTGTACAACTTGAAGGACGACATCGGCGAGAAGAACGACCTGGCCGCGAAACACCCCGAGGTCGTCGCCCGCCTGGAAGCGATCATGAAGGAACAGCACACGCCCTCGGCCGACTTCCCGATCGCGGTGCTGGATGGCAAGAAACCCAAGAACTAAAGGCGAGCGGGGAGCGTAAGCTCCTTGTACTTCTCATGCTTCCCGGAATCAAACTGTTCGATCTGACCGGCAAGACCGCCCTGGTGACCGGCGGGTCCAAGGGCCTGGGCCTGGCAATGGCCGCGGGTTTGGCGTCCGCCGGGGCGGACGTCGCACTGGTCAGCCGGCACGAAAGCGAAGCGGCCGCTGCCGCGAAGCAACTGACCGCCGAGTTCGGCCATCGCGCGATCGGCCTGCAGGCGGATGTCTCGAACGAAGCCGAGATCGATGCCGCCGTCGCGGCGACGATCAAGCAACTGGGCAAGGTCGACATCCTGCTCAACAATGCCGGCATCAACTTCCGCGGACCGATCGAGACGCTGACACTCGAGAACTTCCGGCAGGTGCAGCAGATCAATGTTGAAGGCGTCTGGCTGGCCTCGCGCGCGGTGGTGCCGCACATGAAGAAGCAAGGCAGCGGGCGCATCATCAATCTCGCGAGCGCCCTGGGCCTGGTCGGCATGGGCGACCGCACACCGTACTGTTCGAGCAAAGGCGCGGTAGTGCAGATGACCCGGGCACTCGCGGTGGAACTGGCCCCGTTTGCGATCACCGTGAACGCCATCTGCCCCGGCCCGTTCCTGACCGACATGAACCTGGCGGTGAAAGACGACCCGAAGTTCCAGCAGTTCATCCTCGGTGCCACGGCACTCGCCCGCTGGGGCGAACTTCACGAAATCCAGGGCTCGGCCATCTACCTCGCCAGCGCCGCCGGCGGCTACACGACCGGGGCCGCACTGGCCGTGGACGGGGGATGGACGGCGCGGTAACTCGTTTGCATCCCGTCGGGATGCACGTTAAACTGTTTCTCATTCCCGCCGCACCCGAGTCTCATCATGAATCGACTGGCCTTCTGCTGCGCGCTTCTTCTCTCTTCCCTCACCCTCGCTGCCGACTGGCCGCAGTTCCGCGGTCCGGCGGGGGATGGGCACTACGACGGCCCGAAGCTGCCGACCAAGTGGGGGCCGGACACCAACGTCGCCTGGAAGACGCCGATCCCGGGCCTTGGTTGGTCGTCGCCGATCGTCTGGAAGGGGAAGGTCTACCTGACGACCGCCGTGGAAGAAAAAGGCGGTTACTCCCTGCGGGCGCTCTGCCTCGATGCGAAGACCGGCAAGATCGAATGGTCGAAGGAAGTGTTCAGGGAAGAGTCGGCCACCGCACCGAAGATCCACAACAAGAACAGTCATGCCAGTTCCTCGCCGATCATTGATGGCGAGAGGCTGTACGTTCATTTCGGGCACATGGGCACTGCCGCCCTGTCGCTCGACGGCAAGCAGATCCTGTGGAAGAACGACAAACTCAAATACAAGCCGGTGCATGGCAACGGCGGCTCGCCGATTCTGGTTGACGACAAACTCGTCTTCAACTGCGATGGTGGCGACGTGCAGTTCATCGCCGCGCTCGACAAGAAAACAGGCAACATCGCCTGGAAGACCGACCGCAAGGGCGGCTATCCGCGCGGGTTTTCATTCGCCACCCCGCTTTTGATCACAC
The DNA here is from genome assembly GCA_038324795.1 of Gemmatales bacterium. Classification (GTDB taxonomy): domain Bacteria; phylum Planctomycetota; class Planctomycetia; order Gemmatales; family Gemmataceae; genus JAIOQJ01. The sequence continues at coordinate 1,197 of JBBQII010000077.1, read as the reverse complement.
GGGGGAAAGATCGACTGATCATCTCGCCCGGCAGCGGCTTGGTCGGCGCGTACGACCCGGCCACGGGCACCGAAGTCTGGCGCGTGAAGTACGATGGCTACTCGCTGATCCCCAAGCCGGTCTTCGGTGATGGCCTGGTCTACGTGGCCACGGGCTACAACACTCCTTCGCTGCACGCGATCAAGCCCGATGGGAAAGGCGACATCACCGCGTCAAACGTTGCCTGGACGCTGAAGCGGGCCGTGCCGCATACGCCGTCGATGTTGTACGACGGCAACGAGCTGTACATGGTATCCGATGGGGGATTGGCCACCTGCATGGACACGAAGAGTGGCGAAGTGCTTTGGTCCGAACGGGTGAAGGGCAACTACTCCGCCTCGCCGACATTCGCCGACGGCAAGATCTTCCTGACGAGCGAAGACGGCAAGGGGACCGTGCTGGCCGCGGGCCGGGAATTCAAGGTGCTGCAAGAGAACGACCTGGGCGAACGCACGTTTGCAGCATTTGCCGCGGCGGACGGCAATCTGCTGGTGCGGACCGACAAGCAGTTGTATTGCTTCCGCGAGAAGAAATGAAGTGAAGCCGCGGGGCGTAGCGGAGCGTTCGATTGAACGCTCCGCTATGCCTCGCGGCTTCACGAATGTGGCGTGATGGCAACGACTACGAAGCCGGTGTTTCAACCGGTTGCGGGGCAACGATCGGGGCCGGCGCCGGGGCGGGTGCCACGGGCGACTTCACGTTGGCGCGGATCTTGACTTCGCCTTCCTTCAGCAATTCGATGAAAGCTGTAACGCCTGCATCGCCCAGCCGGCGTTCCTGCCGCTTGATGATGCGGGTGTAGCCGCCGGCCCGATCGCGATAGCGCGGGGCCAGGTCGTTGAAGATCTTGGTGATGACCGTATCGTCGGTCGGGTCGCCCGCTTTATCGAGCAGCTCGACCTTGGCGACGGGGCCAAGCCGGGCCATCACCAGCCGGCGGGCATGCAGTGCCTTGATCGGGTCACCGGTCGCCAAGCCGCGCTTGGCGAGGGTGATGAGCTTTTCGATGAAGGGACGGAGTTCCTTCGCCTTCTGCTCAGTCGTAATGATCCGGCCGTGCTCGATCAGCGATCGCGACATGTTGCGAAACATGGCGAGCCGATGGCTGGCGTTGCGGCCGAGTTGACGGCCCTTCAGTTGATGTCGCATGGCAGTAGT
>JBBQII010000076.1:0-9837 GCA_038324795.1 Gemmatales bacterium | reverse complement strand
TACGTTCGACGACCTTGCCGGCCTGCTGGAAACCCATATTCCCGGCGGCTCGTTCGACACCATCATCCACTGCGCGGCTGTCAGCGACTACGCACTCGCGGGGGTCTTCGCCACCGGCACCGATCAGACGCTGCACGACGTCGCGGCCGCTAAGGTAAAGAGCAGCCACCAGGAACTGTGGTTGCGGCTGGTGCCGACGCCTAAACTCGTCGACCGCTTCCGCGAGCCGTACGGCTTTACCGGCACGCTGGTGAAATTCAAGCTGGAAGTGGGCCTCAGCGAGGCTGAGCTGCTCGAAGTCGCCGACCGGTCGCGGCAGCAGTCACGGGCTGACTTCATGGTCGCCAACACACTCGAAGGGAAGGACGACTGGGCGCTGCTGGGCCCGGTGGACGGCAGCTACGCGCGCATCGACCGGGCGGAATTGAACACGCGGCTGATGGAACTGGTCGAAGTACGAAGCTGAATCGAATTTACCTCGCGACCGCGCGGGATGTGGTATACCATCAGAACAACTGGACACGGCCCTCCCGTAGAGGAATCGTTCGATGTTTGAGCGTTTGTGGAAGACACTCCGTCGCGGCACGGAGGGCGGCAAGGATGACGAACGCCGGGCGCACACCCGCCACGAAATCAACGTGGAGACCAACTGCGAATCGGTCGGCGACGCGTCGCTGGCCGAACAGGTGCGTGTGCGCGATATCTCGCGCGGGGGGATGAAGTTTCTGACCAGCATGAAGCTGGACCCCGGTACGCTGATCCGCATCGCCCTGCCGACGAGCGGCAGCAACCGCGAAACAGCGGTGCTTGCCTGCGTCATGCACGCGACACCGCAAACCGATGGCAGCTATGCCATCGGTTGTGCATTTTCCGATGAACTGGGCGACGACGAACTCAAGCAGTTCGGCGGCCGAAGGGAGCGTTCGAACACGCCGGACAAGAGAGCGTGGATGCGTTTCCCGGGGCAAGGTCAGGCCGAGTACCTCGCCCTGCCACCGACGGGGCTGCCCGGCAAGCAGGCCGAAATTGTGAACATCTCGCCGACCGGCATCGGCCTGTTCGTGGATGAACGACTGGAACCGGGTGTTATTCTCGACCTGATGCTTAAAACACGAGCAGGCGAGCAGATCTTCGACATCCTCGCGTGCGTCGTTTATGTCGGCCCGCGTTCCGAAGGCGGCTGGATCGCCGGCTGTCACTTCATCCGCGAACTCGACGAAGGCGACTTGCAAAAGCTGCTGTGATCCGCAACGAGCTGGCGTCATCAATCGCTTGAAGTCGCCTTCTCAATCCATCCGCCGCCCAGCACTCGATCGCCAATGTAAAACGTCACAGCCTGCCCGGGGGTGACCGCGCTTTGCGCTTCATCGAAGGTGGCCGTTGCGCCGCCATCGTCAGTCGCAGTGACCGCGGCCGGGCTGCCGGAGTGCCGGTAGCGGATCTTCGCCGTGCAGCACAGGCCAGTGGTTGGCGGGTCGATCAGCCAGTTCACGCGCGATGCGATCAAGCCTTCCGCCAGCAATTCTTCCTTATCCCCCAGCACTACTGTTCGCGATTCGGGGATGATGTCGAGCACATAGCGCTTGCGGTCGGTGGCAATGCCCAGCCCCTTGCGCTGGCCAATGGTGAAGCGCTCGAAACCGTCATGCTCCCCGAGGATCGCCCCGGCCGTGTCGACGACGCTGCCGGCCGTGGCCAGTTCCGGTCGACGCTCGCGGATCAGCCGGGCATGATCGCCGTCGGGCACGAAGCAGATTTCGACGCTGTCCGGCTTGTCGGACACCGGCAGCCCCGCTTCGCGGGCGATGGCCCGGATCTCCGGCTTGCGGTAACCGCCAATCGGGAACAGCAGGTGCGGCAGCACTTCGCGCTTGATCCCATGCAGGACGTACGACTGGTCCTTGTCCGGATCGACGCCGCGATGCAGTTCCGGCCCATCGGTTCCCGCGATGATCCGCGCATAGTGGCCGGTGGCAATGAAGTCGGCATTCAGCTGTTTGCCGAACGCCCACAGCTTGCCGAACTTCAGCCAGTTGTTGCAGACGACGCACGGATTCGGCGTACGCCCCTTCAGGTACTCGTCCGCGAAATAGTCGATGATCTGGTCGAATTCGCGCTCGAAATCGAGCGCGTAGAAGGGGATGTCCAACCGGTCGGCAATACAGCGGGCGTCGCCGGCATCTAAGGCACTGCAACAGCCCTTTTTGTTGTCAGGCCGGGTGTCGGCATGCGAACTGTGGTTGCCAGTTCGCATGAACAGGCCGATGACGTCGTACCCCGCACGCTTCAGCAGCACTGCCGAAACGGAACTGTCGACACCGCCACTCATTGCCAGGACAACACGCGCCATGGTATGGATTATACAGGATGACTAGCCGTTCATCGCCACGCCAACACCGGACCCGAAAGAATCGTCCACAACACCAGTACGCAGATCCAGGGAAAGCGCATCGATATTCCTCATTGGCCCGTCTTCTCTTGGCGACGGACGTCCTCGTCTTTCAAGGGTTTGCGACAGACGAGGACGTCCGCCGCCACGACAGAGCGGCAAGGCCATATCGGCAATTGCGAACGGTGTAAACAGAAAAACCCGCCCCGGTAAACCGGGGCGGGTTGGAAGAAGGTCAGCACGTGCCGGACGAGGGGGTCGTTCGACACGGTGAAGCATATATCGGCCGCGGGGTCACGCAGGCCGATGGTCGTAACGGGTCGGGCCTTGCGGGGCCACGACGCCGATTGGCAAAGGTCACTAATCAAACCGATCGGACCGCCCCAGGCCTTAAATCGCCCGTTCGGCGGATTGCTCTTCGAGGGTTCCGGCCCCGAAAGCCTCTTCTGTCCCAGCCCCGATGATTCGAGGAGCGTTTCCGCCCGTCGTGGTTGGTACAAACCTCTAATGCAACGACCGTGCCAACTTGCGCATCGGATCACACACTTCACGCAAACCCTTACTTGATAGCCTCTTGTGGCGTAGCTGTTCCTGAAAGTGATCCTGCTCCCCGCGTCGTCATGGCATTTTTTACAACCGCATCCCCGCAAGATGTAATTGTGACTTCTCAACTTTGCAAACTTGCTCCGCCTCCCGGGTCACATTCAGGTTGTCGAATAACAACTCGTCAGGGAATCCACTTCGATTGTTGACATCGTGTTGCCGCCGGAGATAATCCCTACATCCCACCACGCTCCGCTACTTGGAACGTTGCTGAACGATGGCATCCCTGTTCACGCACCCTGCTCTTCTGGTCGGCCTCGCTGCCCTTGCGCTTCCGTGGGTCATCGAGTGGCTGTTTCGCCGCCGCAAGCGCCAGATCGAACTCCCGACGATCCGTTTCCTGCTCGACAATCAGGAACAGAAAAAGGTCAAACGCCAGGACCTCCTCCTTCTGTTGTTGCGGACCGTCGCCATCATCCTTCTTGTCTTCGCCATCGCCCGACCGCTGTTGAAGCAAAGCTGGGTCGGCAACCAGCGCGAACGCCACGTCTTCATCATCCTTGATGCCACGGCCTCCATGCAGCAACAGGTCGACGTGACCACTGCCTTCGGACTCGCACAGAAGAAGGCGGCCGGCGTGGTGCGTTCTCTACCTGCGGGCAGTCGGGTGAGCGTCACGATGCTGACCGACCGGGCAGTACCGGTCGTCGACAACGAGACCGACCTGACCACGGCTGCGGCCAGGATCGAATCACTGCGGCCGACCGTCGGAGCCGCACCGATGACGGCCGCGTTGCGTTCCGTGAAAGAACAGATCGCGAGGCAGGGACTCGATGCCGTTGAACTCTACCTCTTCAGTGACATGCAATCGCACACCTGGCAGCGCGCAGGTGAATCGGTCGGGCTATCGCAGGCGTTCGCCGAGCTGGGGACCGGATGTGAAACGTTCCTCGTCGATGTCGGCGGGCAGTCGGCCTTCAATTATCTGGTCGCCATGCTGCGGCCCGCCGAGTTCGTGCTGTCCGCCGGCAAGAGCATCCCGTTCCAGGTGGAACTGCAATCGCGCGGCAAGCCGCCCGCGGATGCCCGGGCGCAGGTGATGTTCCTCGTCGATGGCGACAAGAAAGCGGTGCGTGACGTTTCGCTCGGGGCCGATCCGGTGGTGCTCGAGTTTGACTACCGCTTCCCGAAAGCAGGCGAGTATCTCGTTGAAGTAGTCGTCGATGGCGATGACTATCGGCTCGACAACCGCCGGCAGTACCTGTGCCGCGTGGCCGACGATGTACGCGTGCTGATTATTGACGACAGTGCCGATTCGCCTGCGTGCGAGACAGCGTTTCTCGTCAAGGCGATCCGCCCGCCCGCTCAGCCCGGCATCGAGAAACCATCGCATTTTGATGTGAAGTCGATCCGGCCCGGACAGTTGTCGTTCGAGAACCTGTCGAGCTATGCCGCTGTCGTTCTGACCGGCACACCGCTCATCAACGAGACGATGGCTGCACAGTTGGAACGCTACGTGAGCGACGGCGGCGCCCTGCTGGCGTTCCTCAACGATGATGTTAACCTCTACGACTACAACAAGCACCTGTTCAAGGAAGGCAAAGGCCTGCTGCCCGCTCAGTTGCTGGACAAAGCGTCCGCGTCGCCCGATGCCAAAGACGCCGTCTTCCCGCGCTACGGCGAGACGCAACACCCGGCCATGGGACAGTTCACGCGTCTGGCCGGCAGCAACGAGGCTGCATTTCTAAAGTGGGTGAAGCTCGCCCCCGCGGTTGGGTCCGGGATCGTGCTGCCGCTGTCCAACGGCGTGCCCGCGCTGGTCGAAAAGTCGTTCGGCCGGGGGCGTGTGCTGTTGGCCAACTTCACGCCGAACCTCGGCTGGAGCGTACTGCCGGTGTTGCCGGAGTACCCGATCCTGCTTCAGGAGTTGCTGCGTTACCTCGCGGGGAATCAGGATGCCGGGGTGAACCTCAGCGTCGGCGATCGCTTCGATCAACCGGTGCTGATGTCGAATCAGCATCTGCTGCTGAGCCTGCCCGACGGCGGCAAGCAACGCCTCACGCCCGCCAAGCAACCCGGTTCCGACGACAGCTTCCGCGTGACCTTCGATGAAACATCGCAACAGGGCCTGTACCAGATTGATGCGATCGAGGAAGTGCTGGCCCGCCGCAAGTTCGTGGTGAACATGAACCCCGAGGAAAGCGAACTGAACCGCGTCAATGAGGCCGAGCTTCGCGATCTGCTGGGAGGCACGAACCTGACATGGGTGCCGCCATCCGTGTCGATTGAGGAGTTGGCTGGTCGGCTGCACACGGTCACGGAACTGTTCCCCTACGTTATCGGTTTGCTCATGCTCATCCTGGCCATTGAGTCGTGGCAGGCGTTTCGCTTCGGCCGACGCCGCTCAGGAGGGTCGCCGGCATGACCAGCCTGACTTCTTCCGGCGAACTGGTGATTCTCGGCACCATCGGCCTCGTGCTGCTGGCCTTCTACACATTGGTCGTCGTTCGCGAATCGCGTGGCATCTATCGCCTGTCTCGCGGCCAATCGGCCATCTTGTGGCTGCTGCGTTGCGGCATCGCGGCCCTGGTGCTGATGACACTCGCCCGCCCCGCAGTGCAGCGCATGCGCACAGAAGAACGGCTGCCGGTCGTCGCCATTCTGGTCGATGAATCGCAGAGCATGAACCTGCCCGACGCGCGCGAAAGCCCGCTCGCACAGGCCGAGGCGCCCGATCACCGTACGCGCTACCACACTGCGCAGACCGTCGCCCAGCGTGCCCAGGCAAAGCTGGGGCAGACGCACCGCGTACGGCTGTACTCCTTCTCCGATGGACTGAACCTGCTGAAGGAAATCCCGAGACGCGAAGCGGGCAGCGACGCCCTGACCAAGGATGATCTGTTTGCCGAACACCCGAAGCCGACGGGCGATCACTCGAACGTGGGCGACGCCGTTGTCGAATCGTTGCGCGATCTGGCCGGGGAGAAAGTGGCCGGGATTCTGGTGGTCAGCGATGGCCGACAGACCGGCGGCATCGACATGATCGCAAGCGCTGAGCAGGCATCCAGCGCCCGGGTGCCGGTGCACGCGATCACGCTGGGCAGCGAGTTCCCGCTGCGCGATCTGCGCATCGACGAAGTGATTGCCGGGGCGGAAGCAAGCCTGGGCGATGTACTGACCTTTCAGGTGAAGATCACCAATCAGATCAGCAACCCGCTCAGCACCGGGATGCTGATCGAAGAGCGCGACGGGGCCGACCGGGCCGCGCCGTTCAAGGAACTCGCCCGTCGGCCGCTGACGCTCAACCGCGGTCCGCAAACGGTGCCGATCGCCACGATCCCGATGACCGAAGGCCTGCGCCAGTACCGCTTCACCCTGCCCAAACAGCCCGATGAAGCGAACGCGGACAACAACACGGCCGAGGTTTCCGTCAAAGTGGTCAAGCGCACGCTGAAAGTGCTGTTGATCGCGGGACAGCCATCGCGCGAGTACTACTACATGGTGCCCGCCCTGCTCCGCGACCCGATCATCGATCTATCCACCTACCTTCAATCCGCCGACGTGGACTATGTGCAGCAGGGCAACACTGTCATCGAACGGTTGCCCGCAACGCTGAAGGACTGGCAGGCGTTCGACGTCTGCATCATGTTCGACGTCGATCCGAACGGTATCACCACGCAGCAACTCGGCGGCCTCGAAAACATGGTCCGCACGGGTGGCGGGCTGATGGTGCTGACCGGCCGCAATCACGGGTTGGCGAAGCTGGTGCAGGTACACGCCGCCCGCATCCGCGGCATGCTTCCCGTGGAAGTCGACAAAAATCTGCATCTCGATCACGACCGGGTGTACGACAAATCGTTCCAGGCAACGCGCACGCCGCGCGGCAAGTTGCACCCGGTGTTTCTCGCGTCCACCGACACGGCCACCAATGAACAGATTTGGGAATCGTTCGAGAAACTGCCGTTCTGGTGGTACCATTCCGTGCAAAGCCTGAAGCCGAAGGCGATCAGCCTGCTCGAACGCCCCGGCAAGACGCAAGGTGAAGACAGCAGCCTGATGGCGATCCATCGCTACGAAGACGGCGTCGTCTTCCTCTCCGCTCTCGACAGCCTCTGGCAGTGGCGTTACCCGGCCGAGAGCTTCGACTACGACCGATTGTGGACGCGTATCATCCGCTACCTCGGCGAGGCCCGCCTGCTCGGCACGCAGCAGCAGGTGGCATTGACCACGGACAAGCGCAGCTACAACCCCGGCGAGAATGTGGAACTGAGCCTGCGCGTCCTCGACCCGGCGTTGCTCGCGCAGTTGGCGGGACAGCCGCTCTATACCGCGGTATCCAGTGAGGCCAAAGACACCTACATGGTGCCGCTCACGCTCGACTCGCAGGGCGAACCGTTTTACCGCGGCAACTACCGGGCCCGCCGGGTCGGCAGCATGATCGCCCATGCCCGGCAGACCGCCCCCGATGCCCCGTCCGACGCCAAGCCGCTATTCGACGTGAAGCACCCGTTCCAGGTGCGAATGCAGTCGCTGGAAGAGGCTGACACCAGCGCCGACCTGAAGGGGATGGACGCAATCGCCCAGCGCACCGGTGGCCGGGCGCTCGACTATCGCACGATCGATGAACTCGACGCGCTGCTGGCATCGATCCCGACCGACCCGCAGATTCGTACAGAGTCCATCCTTGAAGAGATCTGGGACGGCTGGCCGATCATCGCCCTGTTCCTGCTGCTGGTGTCGATCGAGTTGTCGCTGCGGAAATGGTGGGGGCTGCTATGAGAGCATTCACACTGCGCATGCTCGTGGCCGTCGCCGTGGTCGGCGTCGCCCTGCCGTTCGTTTCCTTCAGTCAATCGAAGAAGGATCCGAAGAAGGCCGCGCCAATCACCGACGATGCGCAGAAGTTGCTGGCCGAGCGGGAACGCAAGGCCGGGCCGACCTCACCGGGGCTCGACCCCGCGTTCCTGGTACTGCCACGCCCGGCCGAACGCAGCACAGTGGCGAAGCAACTGCTGACGGATGAAGTGCGCGGCATGACCGCCCGGGCGCTCGAATATCTCGCCAAGGCCCAGGAGTCGGATGGTGGCTGGTCGGATTCGCAGTTCAACTCGAACACCGGCGTGACCGCGCTATGCGTGCTGGCCTTCATGGCCGAGGGCAGCCGCCCGCGCATGGGCAGGTACGGCCGGCAGATCGACCGCGGCCTGGAATTCCTGCTGAAGAACGCCCAGACCAGCGGCGTCATCGTCGGCAAAGGGGCGAACCCTTACGGCCCCGGCTACGAACATGCCCTTTCCACGCTCGCACTCCTGCTCGCTTATGGAGACATGCCGTGGCGGCCTGAAACGAAAGACGTTCTGTCCCGCGCGGTGCAGATCCTCCTGCGCAGCCAGCATCTCGACGGCGGCTGGCGCTATCAGATGAGCCGCGAAGGCCTGAGCGATATGTCCGTCACCGCGAACGTGCTCTGGGTGCTGCGCTTCGCGAAGAAAGCGGGCTTCACGGTGCCGCGGGAAGCGATCGACAAAGGGGTGAAGTTCGTCGAACAGTGCGCGATGCCCGACGGCCATTTCCGCTACCGCACATTCGGCCTCCAGGCAGCCCCCAGCCTGGGCGGCACCGGCATCATCGCCCTGTCGAACAACGGCGACTTGAACCATCCGCTGATCACCCCCGCGCGCGACAAGATCGCCTACGAGTACCAGCGCTACACCGTGGCCGACCTGTGCGAACAGCGCTACATCGTCTTCGGCTGCTTCTACGCCAGCCTGGCGATGTACTCCTGCGGCGATGCGTTCTTCGTCCCCTGGTTCACCAAGGCCGTGCAGGTACTCAAGGCCCTGCAACGCAAAGACGGCGAATACCCCGACCAGACCGGCAACACAACGTACACAACCGCGATGGCGGCAATCACGCTGCAAGCACCGTTGGGTTATCTTCCCCTGTATGAGCGATAATCGATAAGCGTTGAGCGTGCATCCCGCGAGGGCAAGGCTTCCAACATGAATCGGCTGAGGAGAACGTGGCTTTCGCTCGGCGAAGTGGTTGTTTTGACCCCGACAGGGGTCGCAGCGATTAGCCGGTGGTTGAGCGCAGCGACACCACCGGTAGCTCTCCTCCCCTCGCAATCGACCCCGGAGGGGTCGCAGTGATCGGCTGTTGACTCGCGCTGCGACCCCTCCGGGGTCGATGCCAACGTTCGGCGTAACCCCGGGTGCGCCGAAGCGGCAACCCGGGGCTAATAGCTGTGATCCCTCCGGGATCAAAACCAAGGTCTTGCTGACCTTGGAAACCCTGTACCCACGGGATGCACGAGATCGAGGATTGCGATGAACCGGTTCTTCACTACTCTTCTCGCATTCACCGTCGCCGCTTCCGCCCTGCGCGCGGTGGACGTCGATGAGTTCAAGATCAAGCGGCAGGACGTCTTCGAGTTCACCCGCAAGCCGACCCTTTCACGCTCCGGGGACAAGGTCGAGATCGCGTTCGCGCTGAAAGCAATCTGCGATATCACCATCGTTGTCGAAGATGCGCAGGGGAAGATCATCCGTCACCTCGTCAGCGGCATTCCAGGCGACAAGGCCCCGCCGCCGCTGACGCCCAAAGCGCTTGAACAGAAAATCACCTGGGACGGCAAGGACGACAAGGGCAACTACGTTGACGATATGTCGAAGCTGCGCGTGCGCGTCTCGCTTGGCTTGCAGGCACAGTACGACGGCGATCTGTACAGCGAACCGAAGAAACGCAGCCAGCAGGAAGCCTGCCTGATGGCTGCCGCCCCCGAAGGTGTCTACGTCTACGATGGGCGCGTGCTCGACCATCTGCGGCTATTCGATCACGACGGCAACTATCTGCGAACCATCTACCCGTTCCCTGCCGACAAGCTGAAGGACGTGAAAGGCCTG
>JBBQII010000075.1:0-9881 GCA_038324795.1 Gemmatales bacterium | reverse complement strand
CTTCCCGCAGGTGCTTCGCGGTCAGCGGATGTTCCCACATCAGCGTGTTCATCGCAGGGGCCAGGACGATCGGCTTGGCCTGATCCCACGCCCGCCAGACGCAGGTCAGGCAGTTGTCGCAAATGCCGTTCGCCAGTTTGGCAAGCGTGTTGGCGTCGAGCGGTGCGATCACGAGCAGGTCGGCCCAGCGCCGCAACTCAATATGCAGCACCGGGTCGTCGCGGTGCCAGCCGCCTTCAGGCCATTCGTCTTCATCGAGGCTGATCACGGCAGGGTTGCGGACGGGACCGGGCCGGGGATCGAGTTCGAGCGGATCGAAGAAGTGCAGCGAAGCCGGCGTGGCGACAATGCGTACGGCATGGCCGCGTTCGCACAGACTGCGGAACAACAGCGGCATGCGCACGGCCGCCACGGAACCGGTGACGCCCAGCAGGATGTTGGCCATGGTGTTGCTATTCTACGTCAGCGTTCGGGTGTCGTCGACGACGCGCGGATGATGGGGTTCTGCTCGACCGTGGCAAGGTGCTTCAGCAGCGCCTCGGCGGGGTTGGCATGCACGTCCTTCAGTTTCGGCAGCAGCAACGGACTTGCGCCGGGGTGCCGCAGTTGCTGCAGGTACGTCAGCAGCACCTGCCGGCTTTCAGGTTGGCCGCGCAGCATGAAGTGCATCCACGCCCACGCTTCGCGGTACTCGGGCCGAAGCATCTGTTTAACTTCACTGAGTTGTTCAAGCTTCGTCAGGTCGGGCTGGAACGTCCCCTTGCGGATCGATTCCATGTGCGTCGCACTGTAGCCTTTGGTTTCCGGCGGCAATTCGTAAATCTCGGCCAGGCCCTCATCCAGCCACAGTGGAACGTCTTTCAGCACACTGTGCAGGATGCCGTGCGTCAATTCGTGGCGCAGGTCCTGGCGGATATGTTCGCCCCACCAGGTGAAGACGAACAGGTCATCGGTGCCGCCGCTCCCGCGCGGCTGCTTGACGAAGAACGCCCGCCGTACCGGCAGTTCCGGATAGCGCTTGTTCATGTATGTTTCGTACTTGGCCTGGTCCTCGAACAGGAAGACCTGGATGACGGTGTTTGATTCGGGAAGCCGGAGGTCCTTGTAGATCTGCTCGCGCAGTTCGCCGAGTTCCTGAAACAGCGGCAGGCTCGATTTGAGCGGAAAGTCGCTGTAGAAGACGAACTGCGATTCACGCAGATGAAACTTGCCCGGCCCGGCATGCAGCGGCGCGGCAGGTGACGGCTCTTTCTCCACGGCTGATGGCGAACGCAGGGCGTTGCAACCGCATGCCGCGATCAGCACCAGCGCAAGCGCGGGCAATCGCGGGAACGCATGCGGGCTTCCGGTTGTCGATCGCGGTGAGGACATCAATGTCACCCGGACGGTACATCTTCCACGGCGACCCAATATCCGGAACTGGGCAATCGCACCATCCCAGTTTTGCTCCCGACGACCAGAAATTGGATGCCACGTGTGTGTTGTTCAATTTCCTTGTTTACTCCTGACGCCAACGCCATTAACATCGTGAGTAGTAGAAGACCCGCGCTCTCCTCCCTTGTCTCCCAAGGAGTTATCGACATGCGCTCACGTCCGCAACGAACGCGGTGTGGTTTCACGCTCATCGAACTGCTGGTGGTCGTTGCGATCATTGCTGTCCTGATCGGGTTGCTGCTGTCCGCCGTGCAAGCTGCACGAAAGTCGGCCAATAAGGCGAAATGCCAGAACAACTTGCATAATCTCGGCATCGCGTTTCACAATGAGAGATCGACAACCGGTGCCCACTTCGCTACCTCCAGTTGGAAAGGAGCGCTGAACCCCTACGTCGAGAACGTGTCGAAGATCTACAACTGTCCTGAAGATCTGCGGTTGATCGCTGTTAGCGGCGGCGATGCTGCTGCCTACATCCGCGTCATCGGCCCGCCGCCTTACGCGAACATGGGCAACTCGACTGTCTTCCCGATTGGTTCAACCAGCCCGCGCAGTCGGCCGAGCACCCGCGTGCCGTTGACCGTCCCCGGCAGCAGTGCCATCGAATTTGAACTGACGCCGTCCAACAATAACGATTTCGACGATCTCGTCCTTCTGCTTGAACCGCAGCCGAATGGCACCACTCGCGTCACTTACGCAAAGGGCGATGGCGGCGGAACGGGCAATTTCGGCGGTTACAAGTACGAACTGCTCGATTCGGACATGAACGTCATTTCGTCGAACTTTACCCACGGGCAGTCATCGGATGTATTAGCCACGAGCAGCTATGGAATGAACGCAAGCGCCCACAAGTTGAGCTTTGACGATGGCGGCAAGGTTCTGCTGGTCGAGTATACCAAGAGCCTTGCCAGTGTCGTCGGCAGCGGCGCGGCGGACATCCCCAATTGGTCGACGTTGTGCCAGCCCCGGCATACCCAACGGCTGAACGTTCTCTACTACGACGGGCACGTCGAGATGAACAGCGCGAAAGACATCGACCCGGCCGACACGACCATCAACTTCGAGAAATGGGTCCCGACGAACGGGCCCTGAGTTTTGTGTCACGTTACTGAAGGTCCGGATGCGAATGCTATCCAATGCGGCCGGCTTTGTCGAGGAGCACGCGTTTAGCGTGCTCCTCGACTATCGCTCCCAGCGAATGGCGCTACCAAACTGACATTCAGTATCGAGACACTACGCGATCAGCCGGCCTTGCCGTGGAGCACGCGTCTCGCGTGCTCGTTTGTCCGAGCACACGAGACACTTGCTCCACGACTACTGCTCCCAGCAAATGGCTCTACTAAACTGACATTCAGTAACGAGACACTACGCGATCAGCCGGCCGGTCTGGCGGTTGCGTTCGACCTTGTCACGGGTGGCTTGATCGATCAGCCGCCACCAGGCTTTCCAGCCATGCCTGCCGACGAGCGCCCAACGCAGATAGGCCCGCAGAAATCGCACCCGATCGGATCGCGTGAACGATTTGTTCAGCAGGAAGCTCACGTTCAGCCGGCTCAGGTTGCGGGCACGCGTGGCGGTCGGCACATCGCGTAGAAAACGAACGCCAACCAGATCGATCAGGTGGAATCGGATCGATCCGTTGGTGGAAGTAACCAGCAGATTGGCTGCCTTCATGTCGCGATGGCGCAGGCCCGACTGGTGAAAGTGATGCAGCGTGCGCCCCAGGCTGGCGATCGCGTCCCACTTCGCCCGGCCGGTCAGCGTCTTCAGAAACACGCAGACGTCCATCGCGTCAACAACCTTTTCGCACAGCAGGTAGCCTTCGCGCGGGCCGGTCCGGCCGCGGCGGTGCAGCACGATCCACGGTCGGGGCGTCGACAGGCCGCGATCGTGAACGGCGTGCCCCATCTGCCATGACCGCAGCGCGGCCGACATGCGCACCGCGTTCGCGGGGGCGGCGAGCGCCTTTTTTAACAGGAACCGCTTGTAGATCATCACGCGCGGCCCGGTCGGCGTCGGCACGGTGATCTCGGCCACGGTGCTGGTTTCGGACTCCTTGAGCATGCGCACCCCGTCGGCCGCGAACGGCGAGTCCGGGTCGGCCAGCAGTTGCCGCAGTACGCCGGGGTCGATGTCTTTGACCGCATGGCCCATGGCCATGCGTGAACGCACCGGCTGGAAGTTGCGATTGTCGCCCCAGCAGCGGTCATCGCGATCCCGCCAAAGCTTGCGATTCGAGGTTAGTGTGTCGGTCTCGACTGTCCGGGCCATCGCCCTCGAGCAGGGTGAATTCATTCCCCGGGCGCTGATGTAGCTCTTCCAGAAACGGTTACGGTCACTACGATCGGTCCGCAGGGCGAACCAGCGGTTGAAGATCGCCAGGTTGGCGATGCTCGAACGCATATTGAGAGGCTGACCGATCGCGATGTTGTGAATGTCGAGCAGGTGAAACCGCGGCTCGCCGGCGGAATCGCGGACGACGAGGATGTTCCCCGGATGCAGGTCGGGGTGCAGTACGCCCGCTTCATGCAGACGTGCCAGGTACCGCCCCAGTTGTGCCGTGATCTCGCGGCGATTGGCTCCGTTGATCTGATCCACCAGCGCGCTGAACAACGGCACGCCGCCTTTGAGTTCGCGCGTGATCAGATGGCTGGGCCCGCAGTGGCGGTACCAGTGCTTTCCCCATGCCAGCGGCTCGATGGTGGCGATGCCGCGCTCCGCGAGCATGCGGGAGCGATCGAATTCGAGGCGGGCCTTCGGCGGGCGGATCCACTGTCGCAGGTACGAACCGATGCCGTTGATCCGACAGTGCTTCCAGAAGATGCTGAAACCATCGAGCTTCACATGGTAAACCGTGCGATGCAGCCCATGCTTGACGACACTCGCCAGGCCGTTCGCCAGATGCTCATGCAGCCGGAGGTGTTCGGGCTGCAGCAGCTTCTGCCCGGCTGCGGAGAATCGCCATCGCAAACCATCGACGATGATCGCTTGGCCTGTGTTGATCCGCATCTGCACGCTGGCGAGGTTCATGCTGTTTTCCGCTCCCGGTGCGTCAGGTTCAGCCAGTGTTGAGCGCCCGCGTCGATGCTGTACTTTTCTTCCACCAGCCGTCGCCCGGCCCGGCCCATCTGTATCCGAAGATCCGGGTCGTTCGCCAACTGACGGATCGCATCATGCCATTCGCGTTCAGTGCGCGCATGCAGGCCGGTCTCGCCATGGCGGACCATCGTCGCCTGCACACCGACCGGGTTGGCAATCACCGGCAGCCCGGCAGCCATGTACTGCAGCACCTTCAAGCCGCATTTGCCCCGGCTCCACAAATCGTCGGGCACATGGCTGATGCCGATGTCCGCTGTGGCCAGCTGCTCGATCTCGGTGATTTCGTTCCAGGGGATCGCTTCGGTCCGCAGGTGCGGCAACGTCAGGAACGAATCGCAGATCATCCGCAGCGCCAACCCCGGCTGTTTATCAGCCAGTCCGTCGAGCCACGGCGTGATCTCCTGCAAGCCCTGAAGCGTGGAAGTGGAGCTGATCCAGACAAGGGTAGCCGAGCCGACCGGGGCATCGTGAGCGGCCAACCGGTACCTGTGAACATCGACGCACGTGGGAACGACGCGGATGGGGATGCCGCGGACCCAGTAGGCAGAGTAGTCCGCGAGAAACGGGTTGCCTGCAGCGATGGCATCGCATTGGCCGACGACGGTCTGAAAGCGATGCGCCCGCTTCGGGTCGTGAAAACCCTTGCGGGAGTAGGAATCGCGCAGCCAGACCGCGTCGTCGAAGTCGAAGATCAGCTTCTTCGCACGTCGGCGGAGCAGGGTGGTCTCGATCGGGGCGAGCAACTTGCGCTGCAGCACAGTCACATCGGAATTGTCGCGGCCCAGGCTCAATCGCTGCCACCAGCAGCGCGGCAACGGTGTCAGGTCAAGCTGATGGCCAGCGTCGTGAAGCCGCGGCGCGAACGCGCGCAGCCTGTAACGACAGCACACATGATCCAGCGATTCGACAATGCCGGCGATTCGCATTCAGGGCTTGCCTTCCTTGGCGATGGAAATCTCATCCATGAGATTCTCCTGCATCCAATGTCGTGCATCCCGTTGGGATGCACGCTAAACGGCACTCTCAGCGCTTCCTGGACATCGCACGCGCCATGTCGCGTTTCGCGTCGGCCTGCTTCAGGGACTGGCGCTTGTCGTGCACCTGTTTGCCCTTTCCCACGGCGATCTCCACTTTCGCCCGGCCGTTCTTGAAGTAGATGCTCAGGGCGACCATCGTGAACCCGCGTTGCGAAGACTTCTCCGCGAACTTGGCCAACTCGCGGCGGTGCAACAGCAACTTCCTGGGCCGCTTCGGCTTGTGGTTGAGCCGGTTGCCCATGGCGTACTCGGGGATCTCGCAGCCGATCAGCCAGAGTTCGCCTTCATCCAGCTTGGCGTAGGCGTCTTCCAGCAGGCAGTGCCGATCGCGCAGGCTTTTGACTTCGGTCCCGACCAGCACCACGCCGCACTCCAGCCTGTCGATCACTTCGTACTCGTGAAACGCGCGCCGGTTGCGGCAGATGACTTGTATGTCATCCTTATCGCCAGTCGATCGTTCCTTTTTCGTCTTTGCGGCCATTGCTGCGGTCTCACGCGTGTTCCGTCGGCGTATCATAGCAAAAGGCAGCAGATTGCCAAAGACCGTTCTCGTGGCCGGGGCCGTCATGCCGCGCTTCGTGATACTCGAACACGATCATCCCGAGCGTCACTTCGACCTGATGCTCGAAGCCGGGGCGACACTGCGCACCTGGCGGTTGCGCTCGCTGCCAATCGATGGCGCGACCATCACCGCCGAAGAATCGTTCCCGCATCGGCTCGTCTATCTCGACTATGAAGGACCCGTCTCAGGCAACCGCGGCAGCGTTATTCGTCGGCAATCAGGCGAGTTTCGCGAGATTGCCCGATCAGCCGATGACTGGGTCGTCGCCGTGCCCGGCGGCACATTGACACTTCGCCGGGTCGCCAGCAGCGCCTGGACCTGTCAGTTCCTTGCCGGTGATGGCGGTCGATCGACCGTGTGAGCCGCCTGCGGTTCGGTCGATCGGCCGACGATGACCATTTTCCCCGGTTGCAGCTCGAAGCGGTGTAACTGGATCGTCGGCCGAATCTGGTCGGCCTGCAATCGGAAGATGGCGACCGGATTGCCGTTCTTCTGGTGCCATCTCACGTCGATGTTGCTGCGCCGGGCCGCTTCGGTAATGTATTCGAGCACATTCTGCCGCGAGATCGGCAATGCCCCGGCCCGCAGGTTCACAATCTCAACGCCGATCAGGTTCACTTCATTGGCGATCAGCCACATCCGCACGTCGATGGTCAGCACGGTGCTGAACAGCCGGGTTTCGTACCGGCAGCCGAGGCGCAGTTTGCCTTCTTCAATCTGCAGGCGCAGATCGTGGAAGCCATCCGGCAGGTTATTGTCCCCGCCCCAGGACTTCAGGAAGTCTTCCTGAAGGAATGAGTTGATCTGCTCGGTGGTGAACACGCCCCACCAGTCGGGGTAGCGGTTGAACACGCTGTTCATCAGCCCCGTGTAGCGGCCGACGAACTCGACCGACTGGGCAGTACGTTCGGGTCCCTCGGGGACCTGGGCGTTGCGATAGAAGCTGGGTCGATGCAGCAGCAGGACGGCGAACGTGGTGCCACCCAGCGCGAGGAACGCGACAAGCAATGCCAGTGTGATCCAGATCCGACGACGGCGCATGGTGTCCGGCTCCCTTCCATGGGTCAGCGGCCTTCAAGGTGAGTGAATAGCCCGTTCTGGCAACGCGGTCAATCCGGAGTGGTCCGAGCCTGCCGCGACAGCTTGCGCAGTTTACCACCCGTATCCCGTAAACCCCCTAAGTTTGCGACGTGCCGAATCTTGAGGGCCAATCGCAGGAATTTGTGAAGCGATGTGGAAAGATGTGCCGAATATCAGGGTTGTTCGGCGTTGCGCGACTGTTCCGTTGTTCCGGCCTGTGCGGATCTTCGGGGCAACCGGCAGGCCGGGCAGGGCGGGGCGAGCGAACCCCACCGTCAGATTCTCTTGCAGTTGAAGGACGGTATGAACACTGCATCTGCCACCCGAACCGGCGTCATCCAGCGTCCGCTGTTCCACAGGGTTGCCCGCAAGTGGTACTCCTGGGCGGGGCTAGCACTGACGGTGACCGCGTCATATCTGGCGATCGATGGCCAGTTGCGACTCGGCAGCGTAACCCAGTTGCAGGCGTCGCCGCAGGCGAACGAAGCTGCCTGGCAGGCTATTCCGCCGCAGCAGCCGGTACCCGCGCCGGCAACAGTGCCGCCGACGGAATTGAATCTCGAGCAGCTTTTGGAAGCGGCGATCGCTACGCCGCCGACCGAAGGTCCGCGCATCCCCGACGTCATTCCGATCCCGGCCGAGAAGCTGATCCCGCTCAACGGCACGCCGGTCGGCATGGTGCTCGATTCCTACGTGACCGGCCAGCCTGTCCAGCCGGTCAGCAATCAGGAAGTGCACGTTCCGATCCTGCCGCCGGTCCCGGTGGCCGCGCCGATCATCGTCCCGCCGCAGACGGAGCCGGTGATCGAAGTGCAGGCGCTGCCGGTGCAGCCCGCGCCGCTGACCGTCGCCGAGCCGCAACCGGTGCCAGTGCCGCAAGTGCAACTGCAGCCGATGCCGCAAGTGCTGCCCGAAACGGCAGTGGTCCCCGCCCCGGTGCCGACGGTTCTCGCGCAGAACCCGTCCACGCTGCCGATGCCGAACCCGCCGGTCGGTCGCCCGGTCGAGATCATCCCCGAAGGGGAAGCGATCCCGACGCGCCCGAACCTCGACCCGCAGACGGCCGAGGCCTTGGCCAACGAGGTTGAATCGCTGACGCAGAATGAAAAGCTCGTCTACGAAGCGGCCCAGAACGCAGCGAAGATGAAAGACTTCCCGCGCATGGTCGAACTGTTCGACAAGTTGCTGAAGGCCCGGCCCGACCTCCTGTACATTCGTGCCGAGTACGCTGGCCTGCTCGTGACGGCCGGTGAACTGCAGCGTGCCGTCGATCAGTACAAGCGCGTGATCGAACTGAGCCCGGACACGATGCTGTACCGCATCCGCCTGGGCGATGTGTACATCATCGGCAAGGACTACAAGGCGGCGATCCGCATGTTCTCGGACGTGCTGCGCCAGCCGCCGTACGAGCCCGAATATGCAGTGCGGCTTGCCAGGGCATACGTTTTCGATCGCGACTTCAACAACGCTTTCCGCGTCTTCGACCAGATGCTCGCGAAGATCCGCCCGGACGATCCGCGTGCCCCGGCCGCGATGGGAGCGCTGCTGCTCGACCTCGACATGCCCACTGAAGCGATGCCGTTCCTGCTCGCCAAGCGCAAGCAACTCGAGAAGGACCCGCGCAGGAAGGAATCGCAGCTTCTCGAAGTGCTCGGCGGTCTGATCCGCGGCTACGCCCGCCTTGGCGAACGGCAGGCGGCAATGGACATCATTGCCGAGCTTCCGACGATCGCGGTCGATCAGATCGGCATCCGCTTGAATCTGGGCGATGAACTTCGCGGCATCGAGGAGTACGAACTGGCCGCCCAGGTCTATAACCAGGTTCTGCAACTCGACCCGAATTACGGGCCGGCCATCATCGGCATGGCCCGCATTTACCTCGGTATGTCCCACCCGGCACAGGCACGCCAGATTCTCGACAGCTTCCGCCCCGCCCCGCGGCAGATGCGCGATTACCTCGACACCTATTCGGTCTACCATCAGCAAGTCGGCGAATACATTGAAGCCCGGCAGATCTACATGGATATGCTGCGCCGCAATGAGAACGACAACAGTACGCGCGTGTCGCTCGGTCTGCTGTTTTACAATTACAAGGATGAGTACGAGCGTTCGAAGGCGGAGTTCGCCAAGGTCCCGCCCACGGCCACGGAAGGCCGCGAAGCTCGTCGCAACTTCGCCAACGTCCTGGCCTACCAGAAGAAGTTCCAGGAAGCGCTCGAAATCGATCGCATGATGCTTCAGGAAGACCCTTCCGACTACCTGACCATCGCGCAGACGACGACGCACTATGCGAAGGCCGGCATGTTCGATCAGGCGATCTCGCTGGCGCGCGGCTACCTCGCCACCAACCCGCGCAGCGAAGGCCAGGCCGTCGCCGTGCGGTTGGCCTTGGGCCGGGCACTGCTTGATGCCGGGCGCTACCTCGATTCCATCCGCGAGTACGAGATCCTGATCTCGCGAGCCAGCGGCCGCCAGGTGGAAGCCTACTATGGCCTGATGCGTGCCCATGAGAAACTCGGCAACGGCGAACGCGCCCGGCAGTTTGCCGCGTGCATGAGCGCTTTGCCCGGCGGCGAGTTCCGCAACCGCCTGCAACTGGCCACGTTGTACTACATCGATTACGATGATAACCGTGCGATCGAAATCTGCATGGGCCTGCTCAATCAGGACCC
>JBBQII010000074.1:0-9933 GCA_038324795.1 Gemmatales bacterium | reverse complement strand
GTCGGTTTGACAGGTCTGAACATGCGAACTACGGTTGTGGCGTGATCAAGTTGGTCAGGTTTCTGACTGGCTTGAACGAAAAGCACACCGACCCTCGCCGGTGGGTTTTCGGAAACGAAAATTCTGACCTGGTTCATCCGACGTCCTGTCCAACTCAATCTCGTTGGTGAGTGAAGACAGCATACTGTCCTTCGGGTGTAACCTTAAAGACCGCTTAACCCGGTCCTGATTGGCACCGTCGGCGTTCGCGCCGACCGGAGGAGAGACGCTATGTTCGCACAACTCGCTCGCAAAGCGGTCGAATTCTTGAAGCAAGAAGACGGCCCGACGGCGGTCGAGTATGCCGTGATGCTGGCCCTGATCATTGTGGTCTGCATCGCCGGCATCACGACACTCGGCTCGAACGCAAACAATACCTTCGCTAATGTCAGCCTGAACACCACTATCAGTGGCGGTTCGTGAGTGAAGGTGCCTTGTGAAGCATCGATGCCCCCGGCAGTGACCTCAAAACTCGTTGTTCGTTAACTCGTTCCAGGAGATCCGACATGATGCGCAACATGACCAAGAAGTTCGTGAGCTTTCTCAAGAAGGAAGATGGACCGACGGCCGTCGAATACGCCGTGATGCTGGCCCTGATCATTGTGGTCTGCATCGCTGCCGTCACGACCCTCGGTTCCAACGCCAACAACACCTTCAGCAACGTGGCCGGCAAAGCCACGCCCGCTGGCGGTAGCTGATCTGGCGACCGGTTCCGAGTTCCTGGTTTGAAGATGGAGTTTTGCATGGTGAGTTGAAAAGGCAACTTACTCACCATGTGAAACTCCATCTCTGAACACGGAACCCGGAACGCGGGACTTCAAGCTTGAGCGAGCCACACTGTTTCCTCAGTGAAAGGTAACCGCTCTCATGACGCAGCAATCCACGGCCACGGTCGCGACCGTCGCCAACCCTGTCCCCGCGACGACGAATGCCGACGATCTCGGGATCGACCGGGCATTCCTCATGCAGATGGCACAGGTGCCGGTATTTGCCCTGTTATTCGTCGGTCTGGCGTACCTCAGTCATGTCATTTGGGGTGCAGTGGCCGGTGGAGGGGCGCGGAACTACGGTCCTCTCGTCGTGCTGTGCGCAGCCATGGTGCTCGCCGCGGTCATCGACGGTTGGGCGTTCAAGGTCCCCAACTGGCTTACCCTATCTATGGTCCTCAGCGGATGGATGCTGGGACTGCTCCACACGCTCGGTATACCCGTTGATGCGGGTCAGGGCGGCATCGGTTACTCGCTGCTCTGTACAGCGCTCGGCTTCGCACTGTTGTTCCCACTGCTGGCAATTGTCGGCATGGGCCAGGGCGATGTGAAGATGCTGATGGGCTTCGGAGCATGGATCGGGGCATTCTTCGGTGGGCGTGAAGCCCTGATGATCCTTGTCTGGGCGTTCTGCCTGGGTGCGATCGTCGGCGGTGTCTTCGGTCTGGTCATGATGGTCTGCCGCCGCAAGTTCTCCAAGAACATGAGCAACTTCAAGGAAATCTTCGTCGATCTGCGGGTGATGGCCACGATGGGCCCCGGTGCGGCTGCCGCACGGTCGAACTCACGGCGATCGTCGTGGGACCGGCTGCCCTACGGGATTCCGCTGTGCATCGGGTTCCTGGGTTACCTGGGTTACCTGGCATACGCGGGCGTGTTGTAAGTTTCGCCGCTTGCGGCTCCGCCCGAGTCGCCCGTTATGACCGTTGTCACCCTTGTTTTGCGTGGATTCCTTGGAACCCGCTTTCTGAGCATCCTCGCTACTTACGGAAAAATTGAAGTGTCATAGCCGGGAATGTCGAAAAAAACGGCGTACCTGCGATTCTCGGCAAGACGCGAAAAGTGCTAGAGTCCGGTTAAGGTTCTCACTCTTCGTGGCGTACGTTCGGAAAAAGGTCGGAAAAGGTGCAGCGTTCCGGGAGATCCGCAACGACCTTTGATCCGCGACCGTACGAAGTGGGCAGCAACAGAACAATGGGGTTCCCGGGCAAAGCGACCGGGTCCCGAACTTGAGGTTACCAGTCAAGGAGGACGCGGGGCATTATGGCCGCCCCGCTGCGGCTCGCCGGCCTGGACCGGCGAGGGAGTTCGAACAGCGTTTACCACCCTGAGGACGGCAACATGAAGTCGAAGAATATGACCTTGATGGCAATTGCCATCGGGTGCGGGCTGGTGGCGGCCTTTTTGACCGCCAAGCTCTCGGGGGGCAATGCCCCTGAAACAATCGATGTGATCGTCGCGAAGAAGGAACTGCCCGTCGGCACCACGCTGGAGGCCGCCGAGCTGGACAACATGCTGATGACGCAGAAGATCGACAAGAAGAGCCTGCCGCCCGACATTATCAACTCGGCCGACGAGTTGAAGGGCAAGAAACTGAACCGGACCCTGAAGGCCGGCAACATGTTCTCGCAGGGCGACGTCGGCGTCGATGCCGGCATCAAGATGCCCGAGGGCATGTCGAAGTACGCGATCAAGATGGAAGGCGTGAAGGCCGTGGCCGGCTTCGTGCAACCCGGTGACAAGGTGGACGTGATGCTGACCGAATCACAAGCCAACGGCAAAGCGAAGTCGGGCGTGTTCCTCAGCGACATGCTCATCCTTGCGGTCGATACCCGCGCCCGCCGCAGTGAAAACGGCGAGGCGGTTCAGCAGGTCAACTCGGTCTCGCTGGCTGTCACGCCGGACGAGGCCTTGTACCTGTCGAGCGCCGAGAAGCGCGGTGAAGTGAAGTTGTTGCTCCGCAACACGACGAACACCGCGAAGACGAGTGTGAACCCGAAGTCGAGCATTCCGGGCTTCGATGAGAGCCAGGAACAGGCTGCGATTGCCCCGCCGATGAAGCTGGTACCGATTGTGGTGGCGAAGGCCGACATCGCCCAGAACACGCAGGTGACGAAGGAGAACTTCAACAACTTCTTCGCCACGAAGGACGTACCCGAAGAAGGCCTGACGAGCAAGGCCATTAAGGACCCGACCGCGATGTACGGCAAGTACATCAAGGGCGCGATTGAAGCCGATCAGCAGGTGTTCAACAGCCAGTTGAGCAACGACAAGATCGAAGAGCCGAAGGTCGTGGTGGCCGAGGCACCGAAGCCGGTGGATGAGTTGGAGATCCTGCCGTTCCCGCGTGAGATCGTTTCGCTCTACCCGCGCAAGTTCGAGCAGATCCTCAACAACCGCCGGGTGATCTTCCTGGAAACCGGCCCCGGACAGTTCCGCCAGGTCGATGGCCAGGCCGACGGTATCAAGGAGCTGCCTTCGCTTGATGCGAAGCAGTTCAAGAAGGAAGAAAAGACCGAAGAGAAGCCCCGACCGGGCGACTTGCCGGTCTGATCGAGTGAAACACCGACGGGCAGGGGACTAACCTCCCCCGCTCGCCGGCAATTGAAACGCAACGGTTGACTTGGAATGCCCGAACCGCTGGTTCGGGCTGATGATTGACACGAAGATCGGGCGGGTGTCTCACGGCCGCCCCATGACAGGAGAGGTGATAGGATGCACCCGAAACTTCACGCAAGACGGCTCCTTCTCGGAGCGGTCGCGCTGATCCTGATGGTGGGCGGGACTGTCTCGGCCCAACCGGTGGATCGCAATGGAACTGTCATCGTGCCGGTCGGCGGCGCGGTGCGACTGCAGATGAAGAGCAAGAAGCTCATCAAGCAGGTTTTCAACGAACGCCCGAATGTGGTGGTGGTGGAGGCAGACGCGGCCAACCCGGCCTATGTCATCCTCCGCGGTCAACAGCCCGGCACCAGCCGGCTGGAACTGACCGATGCCGATAACGCTAAAGAATCTTACGAGGTTGTCGTGCAGACCGACATCGACCTTCTCCGGAACATCCTGAAACGTGCGGTGCCCACCGCCAACGTGGATGTGATTCCGTTCGGGAACGGTGTCGTGCTCACGGGCTACGTCTCGCAGGCCCAGGACGTGGATTCGGTCCTCCGGATCTCAACCACGGTCCTTGGCGGCGGCGGTGCCAACGTCGTCAACGCGATCACCGTCGGCGGGGTGCACCAGGTGCAACTCGACGTCACCGTGGCCCGCGTCAATCGCACGAAGTCCCGCCAGCGAGGCTTCAACTTCATTGTCAACGGCACGACCTTCAGCACCGGCAGCGTGCTCGGCGGTCTGGCCGCTTCGACCGGAGCCGCGGGGAACAACACTGTTGCCGCGGGTGTCGGCATCATCCCCGGTGCGGCGAGTGCATTGCCGACTTCGGCGGCGAACCTGGTGTTCGGCATCATCCCGGCCCAGTTCCAGGGACTGCTGCAAGCCCTCAAGACGGAAGGCCTCGCCAAGCTGGTGGCCGAGCCCAAGCTCGTCACCCAGAGCGGCCGGCCTGCCCGGTTCCTCTCCGGTGGTCAGCAGGCCACTCTCGGAGCGGCCTCGGGTATCAACGGCCCCGGCGTTGTGTACCAGGACATTGGCACCGAACTCGAGTTCCTGCCGATCGTCTACGGCAACGGCAAAATCTACCTGGAAGTCGCTCCGCGTGTGCGAAGCGTGAACCAGGGACTCGGTATCGTGACCTCGTTCGGTGCGGTCCCGGGCTTCGATGATCAGCAGGTTCGCACCTCGGTTGTCCTCGAAGCGGGCCAGACCTTCGCCATTGGCGGTCTGATCCAGACAAGCAACGACGCCTCGACCATCAAGGTTCCCCTGCTCGGCGAACTGCCCTTCCTCGGGCCGTTCTTCAGCACGCAAACGGTCAACGAACTGGAAACCGAACTGGTGATCCTGGTCACGCCGCATCTGGTCGATCCGATGGATTGCAACCAGGTTCCGAAGCGCCTGCCCGGCAAGGAAAGCCGCGTACCGGATGACTTCGAAATGTACCTGGAAGGTATCCTCGAAGCGCCCCGCGGCCAGCGAAACGTCTTCGAAGGCAAGCACTACAAGGGTGCCTGGAAGAATGACCCGACCGCCGGTGTTCTCCCTTGTGCGAGCTACAACGCCTCCGCCGGTTACGGCATGCATGGCCAACGCGGCATGGGCGCCGGCAACTGCGAATCGGGAAGCTGCCCGGCCCCGGGCAAAGCACCGATTCTGTTGAATGTGACCCCGATGACCAGCCCCGCCGAACTGCCCGCGGCGGTGAATATTCCGAAGGAAATGCCGGCCCCGCCCAAGGCGCCGGCGAGGTAACTGAAGCCGCGGGCTCATGGTTCAATCTTTCCGGTTGAACCATGAGCCCCGGTGAAGTCTGGAGTAAGTCGATGCAACGTATCGCAATCGTCGATCCGAACGAAGCCAGCCGCGAATCACTACGCACCCTTTTGCTGGGTGTCGACTTCGTATGGCTGGAAGCGGAATGTGCGCGGTACGACTATTTCTTCGACGTCGTCCAGCAGGCTACGCCCGATCTTGTTATCGTCGCCCTCGACGCCGAGCGGCCCAAGGCCCTCGGCATGATTCAACTGCTGTCGAGCCAGTACCCCAAGCTGCCGATCATCACGATTTCCTCCGACAGCCAGACGCTCCTGCAATCTCTGCAGAAGGGGGCCCGCCATTTCCTCTCCCCGCCCATCGGGCTCGAGGACCTGGTCGCCACCCTTCGCAAGGTGCTGCATGAAAGCGGCACCATCGAATCGGCCGGCATCGGCCAGACCACCGGCGGCAAAGCCAACGGCATGGTCATTTCAGTCATCGGCTCCCGCGGTGGCGTCGGCTGTACCAGCCTGGCCGTCAACCTCGGGGCCACGCTCGCGGCCGATCCCGGCAACGCGGTCGCCCTGCTCGACCTGGATCTCGCACTCGGTGATGCCGACATCGCGATCGATCTGCCGGGCAGTGAGAATATCAGCCTCGCGGACCTGGCTCGCAACATCGAACGACTGGACATGAACTACCTGCGCCGGGCGCTGGTGAAGCACACAGCCACCGGCCTGTCGGTGCTGCGGCATCCCGTCGAACTGTCGGAAGTCGGTTCGATCCACGAAGGGCATGTGGAACGCATCCTGAACCTGCTGAAGATCAGCTACACGCACCTGGTTCTCGACCTGAGCAAGGCCCTGCTGCCGACCGACATCATGAGCCTGCGCATGTCGGACGTGATTCTGCTGGTGACGCAGCTCGAACTGAGCAGCCTGCGGAACGTGGTGCGACTGGTGCATACGCTCAGTGTGGAAGGTGACCTGGGCGACCGGATTCGTGTGATTGTCAACCGGGCCTGGTCGGAGCATCTGGAAGAAGGCATCACGATCAAGAAGGCCGAGGAAGTGATCGGCAAGCCGATCTTCTGGCAGATTCCGAACGATGCCAAGCCGATTATCTCGTCCCGCGTGGCCGGGATGCCATTGGTGAAACATTCCCCCAAGTGCCGGGCGCAGCAGAGCATCCAGGGACTGGCGCAGACGATCACCGGAAAAGTGATCAACACCGAGCCGGCAAAGAAAAAGGGCTGGTTCAGCTAAGCGATCGATGACTCAATGTAAGAAGTTGCTTGTTAGTTGAAATAAGTTGAGGTGAATCGGTAAGCGATCCTGAATTCATGATCTATTATCAATTGTCAACTGACAGCAAGAAGTGATTCACCATCGTTTGATGCCCGACCTGACTGACAGAATGAGGAAGCAACAATGTCACGCCTGCAACAGGGACTTTCGAAACTCAACAGCGTCAGCCATATGGGCGGCTCTCGCGCGTCGAACACCGGCCTGTCGGTGAGTGGCGTACCGTCGGGCAACGGGGCGAAGAACTACGACGAACTGAAGCGGCAGATTCACGGGAAGCTGGTCGAACGGCTCGACTTCTCGCGTGTGAAGGACCTTGCCAGCGATGCTCTCCGCCGCGACATCCGCCGGGTTATCGAGCATCTGTGCGACACCGAGAACCCGCTGCTCAACCGGATGGAGCGCGAGAAACTCATTGAGGAAATCCTCGACGAGACGCTCGGCTTCGGCCCGCTTGAGCCGCTGCTGAAAGACCCGACGATCAGCGACATCCTGGTGAACGGCCCCAAGAACTGCTACGTGGAACGCCGGGGCAAGCTGGAGAAAGTGGAACTGCTGTTTCGCGACAACGAGCATCTGCTCCAGATCATCGATCGTATTGTCTCGAAGGTCGGCCGGCGTGTTGACGAAACCTCGCCGCTGGTCGATGCCCGCCTTCCGGACGGCTCCCGTGTGAACGCCGTCATCGGGCCGATCGCGCTGGACGGGGCCTGCCTGAGCATCCGGCGCTTCGGGGCGAACCCCCTGAAGCTCGAGGATCTGCTGAACTACAAGGCATTCTCGCCCGAGATGGCCATGCTGCTCGAGGCCTGCATCAAGGCCCGGCTCAACGTGATCATCTCCGGCGGTACCGGTTGCGGCAAGACGACACTGCTCAACACGCTGTCGAGTTTCATCCCCAGCGATGAGCGCATCGTGACGATCGAGGATGCCGCGGAATTGCAACTCCAGCAGGACCATGTGGTGCGGCTGGAAACGCGGCCGCCGAACATCGAAGGCAAAGGCGCGATCATGACCCGCGACCTCGTCCGCAACGCCCTGCGTATGCGGCCGGAACGGATCATCGTCGGCGAGTGTCGCGGCGGCGAATCGCTGGACATGCTTCAGGCCATGAACACCGGCCACTCGGGGTCGATGACGACGCTGCATGCCAACAGTGTCCGCGACGGCATGAGCCGCCTCGAAACGATGATCATGATGTCGGGTTTTGAACTTCCGATGAAAGCGATGCGGCAGCAGATCGCCTCGGCGGTCGACTTGATCATCCAGGCGAACCGCCTGCAGGGTGGCCCGAGAAAGATCACGAGCATCACCGAAGTGATGAACATGGAGCAGGACGTCATCATCATGCAGGAAATTTTCCGCTACCGGCAGTTGGGCGTCGACCAGAACGGTCGGGCCTACGGCCAGTTCGAAGCGACCGGCGTCCGCCCGACGTTCGTGAACCGCCTCGAACAGAAGGGCGTGAAGCTGCCCTCGAATATGTTCGCCGAACGCGTACTGATGCGGGATTAACCAGTTGTGAGTGGGCAGCGGGCAGTGGGCAGTCGGACAAAAGGCCGCTCACCCTTCTGGCTACCTGGTTCGATAACCGGAGTCGTTGCTGACTGCGTACTGCCCGCTGCACACTGCCCACTAAGAGAGACACACCATGAGTCCGATAGTTCTGACAATCCTGATCTTCGTACTGGTCACCGGCCTGGTGGGCGCAGTGGCGATGATGTTGAAGAGTTCAGGCAATGAACGCGTCTCCGAGCGGCTTGACCAACTGGTAGGTCGCGGCGGGGTGCAGGATTCCTCGGCGGACATCCTGCTGCGGCAGGCTCTGTCGGAGGTCGATCGCAAGACATTGCTCGAACGGCTGACACCTGAATTCTTCAAGGTGTCCAAGACGTTCGAACAGGCGGACGTGAACATCAAGCCGAGCATCCTGTTCGGCATCTCGCTGGCCCTGGCGGTCGCGGGTGGTTTCGCCAGCATGGTGCTGGTGAACATCTACGTCCTGCCCGTCGGCGGGTTGATCATGTTCTCAATGCCCTGGATCTGGCTGTACTGGAAGCGGGCATCGCGGCTCAAGAGGTTCGCGGGACAGCTTCCCGATGCCATGGAACTGGTTGCCCGGGCGCTGCGGGCCGGCCACTCGCTGGCCGCGGGCCTGCATGTGGTGGCCGAGGAAATGCCCGACCCGATCGCGAAGGAGTTCCGCCGGGTTTACGAAGAACAGAACCTGGGCATCGCTTTGGAAGATGCACTCAACAACATGTGCAGCCGGGTGCCGAACCTTGACCTGCGGTTCTTCGTGACCTCGGTCAACATCCAGCGGCAGACCGGTGGCGATCTCGCCGAAATCCTCGACCGGATCGGCCATGTGATCCGCGAACGCTTCAAGATTCTCGGCCAGGTGAAGGCCCTGACGGCGGAAGGCCGACTGTCCGGCATCGTGCTGATCGCCCTGCCGATCGGCCTGTTCTTCATGATGTTGTACATGAAGCCCGATTACATCAAGCTGCTGTGGACCGAACCGGCCGGCTTGAAGATGAGTATCGGTGCGATCGTGCTGATGCTGATCGGTGCGTACGCCATCAAGAAGATCGTGGACATCAAAGTTTAGTTGTCAGTTGCCGGTTGTCAGTTGTCGGAAACTGGCATCACCACCACTGATCAACATTGCAATATGGCGGCAGGTTTGAAGTCTGACAACTGAGAACTGACAACCGACAACTGGAGAGACACCCGTGATCCTGCTTGCACTGAGCCTGAACGAACTGCTTCCGCTGATCGTCTTCCTGATTTTCATGGCCATGACCTGGGGAGCGCTGACCATGCTCTCCTCCAGCAAAAGCCACGCCGAGGAACGCCTTGAGCGCCTCGGTCGCAGCCGGTCGAGCCCCGAGTTCGACCTGGCGGAACAGGAAGCTCAGAAGAACCGCTTCAGCGGCCTGAAAGACGCGATTTCCAGCCTGGGCGGGGCGATGGAGCCCAAGTCCGACCTGGAAAAGAACCAGTTGAAGGTGAAGCTGGCCAATGCCGGCTTCCGCAGCGAGTCGGCCCCGATGGTGTACCACGGCATCCGCATGATCGCCCTGGGCGTCTGCCTGCTGCCGGCCATGGCCTTCTTCATGTACAAGGACGGCTTTTCGGTGAAAGCGTTCCAGTACATCGTGATCTTCGGCGGGCTGGGTTTCTACCTGCCGCAGGTCGGCCTCTGGTACCTGCGTACCAGCCGCCAGAAAGAGATTTTCCTCACCCTGCCGGACGCGCTTGACCTGCTCGTTGTCTGCGTTGAATCGGGCCTGGGTCTGGATGCGGCATTGCGGAAGGTGACTGATGAGATGAAGGGACATGCAGTAACAATCTGCGAGGAGTTTGCGATCGGCAACATGCAGTTGCAGATGGGTCGGCCGCGTCGCGAAGTGCTGCACGACCTGGGTGTGCGGACCGGTGTCGACGAC
>JBBQII010000073.1:0-10003 GCA_038324795.1 Gemmatales bacterium | reverse complement strand
ACCCGCACGTGGCGAATGCTCGCTGGTGCGAATCGGAAGTCCCACGATGTGCCGTCCTTGTCGGCCGTACATTCGCCCAACGGGCGCGGCGTGCCCGCCAGTTTCGCTTCGGGGCGGGCAAGATCGAAGTCGGCCTCGCGGAACGGCACCGGCTCGACCGTGGTCGAAACCGTGTCGCCCACGGCCCACTTCGCCTCAAGCGTGTTCGACGCGACTGTCGCGCTGGCGAAGATGATCATGTCGTGCGTGCCGGCTTCAAGGTAGACGTCGGCATAGCGGCCATTCTTGCCCATCGGCAGTTCCAGCCGGCCATCAATCCAGAGCGCCGTGACATCACCGGTCAGGGCAATGCGCGTTGCACCGGCCTTCGGCTGGACCACCTTGCCCTGCCAGATGATGGCGGTCTGCCGTTTCGGCTTCTCATCGGGCTGGCGTGTCCAGAACAGGTCCGCGGCTTTTCCTTCAATCGACGGAGTACCGGTCTTGGCCAGGTTCACCACCTGATCCCACGTCGTGAAGGCGACATTGTTCGGCACTTCATAGATGCGGGCATTCATCGGCCCGAACTCGGCCCCGGTCGGTGCGGCCTTCGGTTCCGGCTGCGAAGTTGCCAGGCGATACCAGAGACGGCCGTCGTCGCTGCCTTCGATTGTCATGCGGATCGGCGCGTTGCGAAGCGGGTCGGGCGTAAAGACGACTACCTGGTCGGCCCGCTTCAGGTTCTTCATGTCGATGGTCAGGAACTTGGGCGTCGCGCCGTCCGGTTCACTGATCCAGGCGGTCTTCTTGTCCTTGTCGATCGCCATCAGCGGGCTGTGATCGATGGCGGTGTTGGTGGCGAGCGCTCCGGCCGGCAGGTCGCCGGTCTTGCCCGTGCCTTCAAAGATGCCGGTATGTGCGCCGGTTTCGGTCAGTGTGATCGACACCTGGTCGCCGCTGGTGCCGGCCAGGCGGACGACGAACTTGTCCTTCTGATCGGTCAAGTCGCGGTCGGCATCCTTGACCCGCAGATAGACGAGGTTGCCGGGCTTCACCTGATTCTTGGGCCGGGCGATGCCCTTGCGTTGATCTTCGATCTCGGGGTTGGCTTCATTTTCGAGTGCTTTACTGAACGACTCTTCATCTTCATCAATGATCTTCGATGACGAGATCTCGAGTTTGCCGTCGGCCGCGATGCGGATCTCGGTATCGGGCAACGGCGTGTCCTTGAATTCCTTCTTGAACTCGGGCGGGTAATCGACACGGATGACGTCCTTGCCGGTCAGTTGCAGCAGGCGGTCGCCCTTGGTCGCGGTACCCAGCCGGGTTTCGAGGTCCGCACGGAACAGGCCCTTGCCGGCCCCACCCGAGATGAGGTAGATGGTTTCTTCATCGCCGCCCGGTTCGGTGATCACACGAACAGGGATGCGGTTGTGCCCGCGGCTGACGCCGAGGTCGCTGTCCTGCACGACGATCGACAGCGGTTCGCCGGGAGTGTGGAAGCGCTTGCTGGTTCGGCCGAGCCGGCCGATGGTGCGCAGCAGTTCCAACTGATCGACGAAGCGCTGCTCGGCCCCGTAGACTTCGGAAAGCTGGAACAGGGCCTGGTTGGCCAGTTCAAGGTTGGGCACGCGTTCGAGCACCGAGCGGAAGATCGCCCGTGCCTCGTCGCGATCACCGCGGCGGTTGGCGAGCACACCGCGCAGGAACTCGGCACGGATGACGACTTCGCGTTCCCGGCTGCCGGCAAGGCGTTCAAACGCCGCCTCGGCCTGATCGTAGACCTTCTGCTCCATGAACGTTTCGCCGATGCCGAAGTCGGCTTCCACCGCCTGCGGCGTCTTCGAGTAGCGGTTCAGAAGCGTCGTGTACTCCGCCCGGGCCAGGTCGTAGCGCTTCGCCTTGAAGAAGTTGCGGGCCAGCAGCAACTGGATGCGGGCTTTCTCGACTT
This sequence comes from Gemmatales bacterium, assembly GCA_038324795.1. GTDB lineage: Bacteria > Planctomycetota > Planctomycetia > Gemmatales > Gemmataceae > JAIOQJ01. The sequence continues at coordinate 8,073 of JBBQII010000073.1, read as the reverse complement.
CGTCGAAGTCTTTCGCATCGGCATTCTTGATGAGCCAACTGCGCAGGATGTCTTCGACTCGGTTGTGGTTCTCGTCGCCACCCGCGGCCATATGGTTGTCGCAAACGAACGCCAGCAGATCGACGGGTACTTCGGCGCGATGCGCATCGAACAGCTTCTGGTTGGCGAGGTAGGTCTCGAAGGCCAGTTTCTGGTCGCCCAACCGCAGCTGCAGCGCGGCCGCCAGCAGCGGAGCAATAGGACTGTTCTCGTCGATCACCGCGCCGCCCGATGCGCCCAGGCGGGCGTAGGCCTGCGTCAGCATGTCCCGGCCCGATTTGCGGCGGGGCTCATCGATCGTCGGCAGATTGGCGAGCATGTTGCTGATCAGGGTCGAACTGCCGATGTAGTCCTTGCGGGCGTTAGCCGCAAGAACGAACGGCGAGAGCATGTCGAAGTCGGTGGAATCGGTACCTCCCATGCGCGTCGCGGCGGTGTAAAGCAACAGCCGCTGCATCGGCGGCAGTTTGAGTTCGTCGCCAAGTTCCAGCAGAGAAGTTTGCGCGATCATCGACGCGCGGAAGATACCCAGGTCTCGCACCAGCGAGAACAGTTTGCGCTTGTCCGCCTCGCTTGCCTTCATGTCAATGCGCCAGGCGCTGACCCAGTTGACGAGCGTGTTGAAGTCGCTGTCAATCGACTGGCCGTGGAACGGCCGCTCGTTCACCTTTTTTGCCGCAAGATTCAGCAACTTGGCGGCGCCGTCCATATCGCCTGATTTCAGCAGAAGGTCGGCTTTGGCCACAGCAAAAGAGAATGCGGCACCTGAGTCTTTGGCCAGCAGCGTATCGAGCAGCTTCATCTTGTCGGCCGGTTCGGGCAGCAGCGCCAACAATCGGAAGGCGGATTCGCGGTAGTCACCGGAATCGACATTGCCGGTAAGGGCCTTTTCCCAGCATTCCCTGGCCTCGGCCTTCAGGCCGACGGCGCTGAGCGAATCGCCGATGCCGGCCATGGCGGAGTTGTCGTAGCCGAACTTGTCGAACATCTTCTTCGCCCAGGCCCACGACTGTTTGCCCAGTTCGATGTCCTTGGCCCCGTTGGCGACACCTGCCATGCGGCGGATCAAATCGGTGTTCAGGCTGGTCGGTTCACGTTTCAGATAGACGTCAACGGCATCTCGAGACGCATCCGCCTTGGCCAGATCGGTCGCGGAGGTGATATAGGCCCAGGCCGCGTCGCCCGATTTCGGCAGCCGCGCCACCCATGTCTTCGCAACATCGACCGCCCGGTCTCGCGCCAGAACCGGAGCCTGATTTCGGAAGTAATACTGTTGTTCGTAGAGCAGGCTGTTGGCCAACTCATCCGGGTAGGCGGCCAGCAGTTCGGGCGTCATCAGCTTCTCGCGGGCCGCGGCCGTCTGGTTCGACCAGACGTTCTGGCCGTGCAGCGTCTCGTAGTTCAGCCACAGAACTACGGCCGGCTCTTTGTCGGTTCGGGCCACTTCTGCCCTTACCAGTCCCGGGCGTTTGCTGTTCTCTTTGGCCTTGGCCGCGATCTTGGCGGTCGCCCAGTTGTTGAGTGTGTTACGGTAGATCGGCATCCACGGATGTTTGAGGCGGGCTTCCATCGCCTTGGTCAGGTCGGCGTTGAACTCGGCATCGTCAGCGGCGCTTTCGAGCAACCATGCGAGCGCGTTGCCGGTCAGGCCATCATTGACCGGGAACTGAAATGCCAGTTCACGAGTGATCGCCTTGGCCTTTGCATTGTCCTTCATCCGATCGCGGTAGAGTTCGAGCGCGAGCGAATAACGCAGCGGGGCCGCGTTGGCAGGGGAGCTCTTCGCGAGAGCCGCCTTCAGCGTCTCTTCTGCCTTCTTCAACCGCGCATCGCGCGTGGCCATGTCCGGCTCATTGCCGAACTGCTGAACGTAAAGCGAACTCGCCCCGTGTGACCGTGCATCAAACGGAAGCACGTCTGCGAGTACCTGCTCGGCCCGGGCATTGTCCTTGTTCGCCAACAGCAACTGCGCGAGACGGGTGCGCATCATGTGACGATCGGCCCGGTCAGGGAACTGCTTCGCATAGTCGTTGATCAGCGCTTCGAAGTCGGCGACCTTCGGTTGCGTCTGGAACGTCTCTTCGACCAACCGGCTGTACAGGTCGGGCCGAATCGGCATGTTGGCGACCGCGATCGCCTTCTTCCAGCTTTCAATGGCGTTAACGCGCTGGCCCTGACGGATGAAGTTCTCCGCCATGCGGGCATGGGCAGACTGCACGTACGAAGGAATGGTCGGCGGACTCTTGGCGAGCAGCTTACCGGCCACGATATTCGCCTTGGCCCAGGAGCTGAGCCGTTCGTATGCGTCGAACGCGGTCCAGCCGGCGGCGGTTGCCATGCCGCCCGCCGGAAGCTTGTCGAGCATGTCCTCGCCAAGCGCGCCGGCCTTGTTTAACGAATCGGGAGTATTGATGCCCATGTAGATGTTAATGGCATCGCGCGCTGCTTTGGGACCATCATCAGTTGTTCCCAGCCGCTTCCAGTGTGCTTCGAGGACGGCAGCGGCACCCGGGGCATCGTTTGCGCGGCGCAGCAACCGCGACAGCCAACGTTCGACCTCTGCGCAGGCCGGGTCGTTCGGGTAGCGCGAAAGGAACTGCCGGCCGGTACCGATCAGTTCCTTGTTGCGACCGGTGGCCTGCAGGCCGTCGATCAGCTTCAGCATGACATCGCGGTGGGCCGGGTGCGCAGTATGCAGCCCGACGAATGACTGTCCAACGCGAACCAGACCGAACGGCCGCCAACCATCGTGGTAGACGTTGACCAGCTTCAGCATGGTCTCGCCGGCGGCCTTACTGGTGTTGCTGGTCTTGGCCAGTTCCGCTTCGAGCACGGCGGCCTGCTTGCTGACGGCGTCCAGGTCGTTGTCAACGACAGAAGCCTTCTTTTCGTCGGCCTTGGGCACCTGCGCGACGACCAGGCCAATCAGTGCCAGCAAACCGAGCGGTGCGAGGAGAGTGCGATAAAACATATGTGTCATGCCGATCTTAAATCGTTGGTAATCGGGCCGAATAGAGAGTTTCAGTTCCCTTTACTCTTTCCGGAGCGTCTCGGAGATCTTCTTGGCGTTGGCCGCCAGGGGACTTTCGGGGAAGTCGGCGATCAACTGGTCGAACAACTTGCGGGCTTCTTCCTTTTTGCCCAGGCGGAACTGACAGCGGCCATAGTTGAACAGAATCACGTCGAGGAACTTGGCGTCCGGCTGGGCACGCAGCACGCTTTCGAAGACGTCGATCGCGCGGGCGTAGTCCTTCTGGACATAGTAGTAGTTGGCCATCTTCGACACCGCTTCACCGACGCGGCCGCTGTCGGGAAACTTGTCGAAGACTTTCTTGTACTCCTGGAACGACTGGTCGAACAACTGGGCCGAGCGTGCTCCCTCGGTGGCATTGGCCATCGCTTCGTAGCACTCGGCGATGCCGTACTGCGCTTCGCCGCGTTGCGGGCTCTTCTCCAGTTTCAGAATGCTGGTGTAGATCGTGATGGCCCGTTGATACTGTTCCTGCGCGTAGGCCACTTTCGCAAGTTGCAGCAGGGCTTCATCGACAAACTCGCTGTTGGGGAACTCGCGCTGCAGCCGCTGGCTGATGGCAGCGGCAAGGTCGAGCTTGTCCATCGCGAAGTAGATCTTCCAGAGTTGCACGTAGGTATCTTCCAAGGTTCGGCCGCCGAGCTTCCTCGCCTCGCCGCTGACTTCTTCGCACAGGGTCAGCGCCTGCTGATACTTCTGCTCGGCGTGAGTTTTAAGGCCGAATTCCTTGTAGCGATTGCCGATATTCGTCAGGGCGCTGGCGGTCTTCAACTGCGTGCGAACCCGCAGATCCTGGTCGCCGATGAGCGTCTGCGATACGCGAACGCTGCCGAGACTCCCTTCAACGGTGCGGGCTCGGAACTGCACGGTTCGCGTTTCGCCCGTGCTGTTTTTCGCATCGATGTACGTCAATATGATCAGGTCGTTCGGCTGGGCCTGCAGGATCTGGTCGCCCGCAATCGCTTCATCGGCTTTCTCTAAAGCGATCGCTGCACGGAACACGCCGCTGTGGATGCTGTTGTCTTCGACTTCCTTCTTCGGGGCTGGTTCGCCTTCGGCGGCCGGCTTGTCTTCGTTGAGGACTTTGATGACTTTGGCTTCGCTCAGGATTACGTCTGCGCTGTCGATCTTCTTGAAGCGGTCGAGCTTGTTGGCGTCAGCCTTGGTGGCCGGCGCGTTCGCCTGGCCGCCGTCGGCAGTGATCTCCTCGGGAGTCTTTTCGCGGTAGACTTCGATCGTCGCCTTAAGAACGTCCGCACCGTCCGTGAGATCGAAGTCCGCATCGACGACCTGAAGGTTGATTGACTTGCCGAGAACCACGCCCTGCAGTGTTTCGGAGAAAGCCCCGTCCATGATCGCTGCGACCGCTGTGCCGACGACGGCGATTTCGCGTGTCAGGATCGCTTCCTTGCCGCCCGCGGCCGTGTGGACGTCGCGGTAGGTGATCTTCACTTTGTCGCCGCCGCGCATTTCGAGGCGGCCGTTGTTCGGCTGCGGCTTGCCGAGGGTGGTGGGGATCGAACCGACAACTACCCGCACATTCCGGCCGATCGGTATGCATTCGACAGTTTCGATGTCGCCGCTGGCGGTCTCGACTTTTACGGGGACTGTCTTGCCGACTTCCAGTGCGGCCAGGTCAGCATCGTCGATGCGGACGAAGAGGCGCTTGCCGGCTTCAAGGATTTCGGCCGTCGACTTGGTTTCCGCGCCCGGCTCGGGGGCGGGCAGGGCAGTGCCCACGCGTTCGAGGGCAGTGATCGACCGACTGAAGTGACCCTGCTTGAAGTGCCCCAGGCCGATGTAGTAGTAGGCTTCGTTCACCTGCGGACTGACCGGGAAGGTCTCGATCACGTCGCGCATGTACTTGAAGCACTTGCCGAAGTTGCGGCTTTCGTAGAAGCAGACGCCGATTTTCAGCGTCGCCTCGGCCCGTTGCTCTTCGTTGCTGTTGTCTTCTGCCGCAGCGGATTCGAAGTGAGTACGTGCCCGGTCCATCGCCTTTTCGCGCAGCAGCAGGTGGTTGCCGAGCTTCATATGAGCATCAAAGCGGACTTTGCTGCGCGGGTAACGCTCGATGACTGACTGCCAAACTTCCACGGCCTTGGCCGGTTCGTTGGCGTCGAGCCGGGCATCGCCGGCTTCGAGCAATTTGCGGGCCGTGCGATCCTCGACAATCGAGCCGCGTTCGCCGGTGGCCGGCGCGTCGCCCTTCGCGCCTTTGGCCTTGGGCTGTGCGCCCAGATCAGGCGGTGACTGCAAGACCACCGCCAATGCGGCAATCGCAGATGCGGTGATGAATAGACGCGGGAGCGAACCGTTCAGCATGGTCATGTAAAACTCGATGGCGGATCGCGGGCGATGAATCCAGTACGACCAAACGGCGGGCCCTGTCTGGAAGACGACCCGGCGGGGAGCGGCATCGGGATGCACCGCTGCGTTTGTCAGGCGTTAATATGACCGCCCTTCCGCGCGAATGCAAGGAGCAATGAACCGACCCGCCAGATTTTTTAAAGCGAGTGGAAAGCAAGCTCCCTGTTCCAGTTGAACGAAAGATGCTGGCATCCCGAACGATCATGCGATAGAATCCCCACCAGTCGATACCCACCCCGCCTGTTCCTGTTGGGCGAAACGATTCATGGCCAGCAACTATACGAATGGCGATGTCCCGCGCGGTCGCTCGGTGACCAAGCCGACAGTCACGCCGGATTTGGCGAAGAAGCTGCGCGAACTTCGTTCGCTGTCTCCGCAGGAATCGCTCGGTTTGAACACCGGGGGCGGGCTGGTGGTGCCCGTCATGATCGCAACCGTCGGCGCTGCGATTCTGATGGTGGTGCTCACGGTCATCCCTTATGTGATTGCCCGGTCGTCCTCCAACGCGGACAACAAGCCGGCGACGCCCACGAAACCCGAGGCACCCGCGGCTGATACCACGCCCGTGACGCCCCAGCCCAAAGCCGTCGAACCCGCCGCGAAAAAGGACGCTCCCGAGCTGACCCCGAAGCCCAAAGATAAAAAAAAGGACGTCCTTGATGCTCTGGGCGAAAGCGATGTCAAGAAGTCGAACCCGAAGGTGAATCCCTTCGAGGAAAAGGAAATCGATCTCTTCAAGAAGTAACCTCCCTTGAAACGATTCCGCTTTACCGTTCTGCATTCGCTGCTGGCGACGGTGCTGTTCATCGGCGCGTGGCTGTTGGCCACACTGTTGATCGGCGGCATCAGCATCGTCGACTTCGCCGGCTGGGTGCTGCTGTATCTCGTCGGCCTGTCGTGGGCCGTCTACGTCGTCGAGCAGGCGGGCAGCCGCATCGAAACACGGCGAATCCTCGCGGAACGCCGGGCCGGCACCGCGCCGACCGTCGTTATCAGCGGTGAAGTGCGCTCGCGCCGTCGCCTGGGCTGGAACCCGATCGACCCCGGCTCGCGCTTGTACGGGCGTAGTTCGCAGCGATTGCGGCAATCGCTGGCGGTCCTGGCGATCTACTCGCTCGCATTCGTGGGCGTTTACTATCTGGTTCAGATGCGTTCGGCCAAACCGCATGACGGCTTCGACCTGCCCGAAGGCGGTGGGACCGACACGATCAAAGCCAGTGCGGTGAAGGTCGAGAAGGTCATCCGCAAGAAGTTTCTGTTCAACCAGAACAGTCTCGTCATCCACAATGTGCCGAAGGACCTGCTCGATAAGGTCGATCTGAAACTCGATGCCGAGACGCGCAACGAGTACAAGAGCGGTACCGGCGATGGTGCCACCGGCGATGGCGAAGGCGAAGGTTCCGGCTTCGGCACCGGCAAGGGCGGCGGCAAAACCACTTTCATCCGCATCCGGCACGGCGGACCCAACTGGGATCGCAACTTCGGCGTCGGCCTCGATCGTAACATGCTCATGCAGTTCGAGAAGCGGACGAAGATGAAGATTGCCGAGGAATCGCAATCGATCGAAGTACCACAACTCAACAGCATGCCGCCGACCAAGAACCCGGCCCTGCTGTTCATCGGCGGGACCGGCCAGGTGCTGCTGAGCGCGGCCGACAAGAAGACGCTGAAACAGTACCTGCTCGAACGCCACGGCATGATCTTGGGCGACAACCTCGGCGGGCAGGCGTTCCACCAGAGTTTCATCGCCCTGATGAACGAGATTACTGGTACCACTCCTGTGGCGATCTCCCGCGACGACGTCATCCATCGTCGGCCGTATCCGTTGCCGCAGTTGCCGTTCGTCGTCGCCCACGGCGGGACGACGCCACTGGGTTGGAAAGTCGATGGCCGATGGGTGGTCTACTATCATCCCGGTGCTCTCAGTGATGCCTGGCGAGATGACCGGGCCGGTGTCAGCCGGCAAGTGGAAGAACTGTGCTACCAACTTGGGGTGAACATCATGTTCTACTCCATGGCGGAGAAGAATAAATGGCTCAAGTCGCAAAGCCCCTGACGATCCTTGTCGTGGCCCTGTGGGCGAACATCGCATGGGCCGGCCCGCTGGACGAGATGGCGCTCGACCGCTGGGCCAAGCTCAAGGAGGCCGAACGCTACCAGTTGAACGTGGCCGAGAAGTACTGGCGCGAAAAGAAGTACAAGGTCGCCGGCGACGAGTACGAGAAGTTCCTGAAGCTGTACGAGAACAGCGAAGGGGCCCCGTTTGCCCAACTCAAGTGGGCGCATTGCCAGGTGGAACAGCGTAAGCTGAATGCCGCCATCAAGGATGGCTACCAGACACTGCTCGACTACTTCCCCGATTCGCCCGAAGCGCCGCTGGCCGCCATGCTGATCGGCCGGACGCAGCGTGCGGCCGGTGATATCAAGCTCGCCAAGAAGGCCTACTCCAAGGCGATTACAACCTACCCCAAGCACCTCGCGGCCGTGCTGTCGCGTGCCGACTTGGCCGACATCGCCGAGCAGGAAAAGGACACGCCGACGCGCATGGCCCTGCTGCAGGAACTGACGTTCAACGTGGAACGCAAGGGGCCAACGATTGAACCATGCACGCATGCCGCCCGCGATCTGACGCA
>JBBQII010000072.1:0-10036 GCA_038324795.1 Gemmatales bacterium | reverse complement strand
ATCTTCTCAACGCGGTCGGCCGCGAGTTCAGCCTGATCGATCGACGGCAGGACATCGCGGCGGAAGTCGCGCAGGGTCGATTCGCCTTGGCGTGCATTAATGTGGTCGGCGAACAATCTCCAGCGGTCATCGGTGCGCACTTTTTCGAACAGTGCCGCGACGCAGAGCATCGGCAGCAGCACCGTCAGCACGGTGGCGGCCGTACGGCGTGGCGGGGAGGCGAATCGTTGCACGTGCAGCAATGTCGCCATGATGAAGCCGACAATGCCGCCACCGAAATGGGCCGCGCTGCTGACACGCGGCATGAAGCTGATGCCGACATTCAGCGCGAACACCACGAAAAGCGACTGCATCCGGGCGGCCCGCTCGCGCGGCGGCAGATGCGACCAGTTCATGTACAGCCAGGCGACCTCGGAAGCCATGATCCCCCAGATCGCACCTGACGCGCCGGCCAGCAACATCTGATTGTCCAGCGATGGCGACGCCATCAGCATGGCCGCACAACTGCCGCCGATGCCCGACGAAACATAGATGAGCAGATACCGCGCCGAGCCCCACAGTGATTCCAGGAACCGAAGCACATAGAGCGAGTACATGTTCAGAATCAGATGAACCAGCCCGATATGCACGAAGCAGCAGGTGACCAGCCGCCACCATTCGCCGCGAACAATGTCGGCCGGACCGAGTGCCCCGAGTCGATGCAGTACGGTGAAATGGCTGTTCATGCCAAGGTAGTTCAGGATCGACCGGTCGTTCTGGATCGTCAGGTAGATACCGACGATGAACACCATGACGTTGACCAGAATCAACAGCGGTACAAGTCGAACGGTGCCGGGCTCGAGGATCGCCTTGCGAGCTGCTTCGCCGCGTTCGTAAGTGGTTGGAGTTCCGCCGGCCGCTTCAGCATCCGGTTCGGGCTTACGCGTCTTGGGAATCGAGACACCGCTGCGCAGGGAACCGAGCGCGGTCGGGTCGTTGAGCACTTCCTTGCCGAGATCCGTCGGCAGATAGCCCTGCCCTTGGCCTTTCTGCCACTCTGTCAGTTGCACCAGCCCGGCCAGACGCAGATCGTTGAGCAGGCCGTCGACGGCAGCGCGCGGCACATCGTTGTCGCGTACGAACGCCTTCGGGTGCCACGGAGCGGGAACACCCGCGGCGCACAGTCGCAGCAACGATTCGTGAGTCGGCAGTACGGACTCGGGCATGAACGGCCTCGCATAGAATAAAGACTCGCACAGTATTATGCGGTCGGCGGAGGTGTTTGTCGACAGTTTCAAGGATTCGCGGATGCGACATCCGCAGGGTGAATGATCTGGAAGTTCGGAAACATGCCGGTGAAGCGGGTGAAGTGAGCGACGTTAAACGTGAGGATGGCGTCCAGCCCATGCGCGATGGCAGCCGCGGCAAGACGGGCATCGTGAACTTGTTTGCCAATGATTCCCAAAGACCTCGCGATGTTCCGCCAAATGTGATGTACGTTCTGCAGATCAGGCAGCGTAGGAAAATTGATCTCGTACATCTGCACTTGTTGCTCGGCCTCCGGAATGCTCAAGGACAGGCCGTTCGCTGAATGCGGGCGAGTGGCGACTGCCCAGAACTCGGTTATGTTTTGACTGACCGTGAAGAGAGTGTCTTGTCGTTGATACAGAGTCGCAACGGCATCGACGGCAGTCGTGAAATCGGGATCGAGTACGTTCGAGAGACGTACAAGTACGTTGGTGTCGAGCAGGTAGTTCATCAATCGTAGATATGCTCTCGGGAAAGCTGTTCATCAGTCAGAACGATGCCGCAATCTTTCGCCGAATCGATCAGCCGACGCACCCACATTTCTTGATCCTCTTTTGAACGCAGGCTTCTGGTGAAGTCGGCGGGTTTGACAACAAAACGCTGTTTCAGCGAATCAATCGCCAGTTTCGCAGGATCCGTCCCGACCAGGCGTGCTGCATCGACCAGAGCGACTTCAAGATCGTGATCGAGATTAATTGTCATACATACTTCTCCTCTGAGGTTAATTCTCACGAGGTGAATTCATTTTAGCAAGCCCATTCGCGGGGAGAAGCAAAGCAGGCATACTTTAAACCACCCTGCTCTGGATGTCGGCACGAATTGCAGTTGCGTCAAGCCGCCCGACCCAGCGTGCCGCCCACGAAGCGCTGCACTGATCCGGCCAGCGGCAGGACGTGTTCGCTGAAGCGAACCGCGGGGATCACGCCATCGCGCGGCTGGGTGTACCAGACGTCGCGTCGCTTGCGCAGCGACCAGGGGGTCGCAAGCCGCAGGCTCTCTTCACGCAGCGCGTCATCGCCCATGCGTGTACGCAGGCTTTCAATCTCAGTAGCCGGAGTATTGTAGGCTGCGATGCTAACCTTCTTGCGGTCCCATGCGTCGTCTTCCAACCGCTGGCGAATGGCAGTGGCACGGGACATTCTGCGGCCGATCAGGGGGAATTCGAAGTTTCGCAGCGGTGTCCGAACTCGCGAGGCCAAGGCGCACGCGGCGTCCACCAGAACCCGGCACAGGTCGTGGGCCGGGTCGAATCCCTCGGCCGAGTCGGCGACGACGATGTCGATCGAGTCGTTCAGAAACGCATCAGCCAGTTCCTGCGTCAGGGAATGAAAGCAGTCTTTCTCTCGCAGCAGCAGTGCCTGATGGAAGGCATCATCGCTGAACCGGCCGAAAATGCCGCCGGGCCGGGCACCCGCTCGTGTGATGACTTCGGAAGTGGTATCGATGCACGAATCCGGCCCCGAGGTCAGGACGAAGACCAGTGGTCTGGCTTCCTCCATCCAGCCATGAAGCAGCAGTTCATGGCCCGGGTGGGCGACGACCAGAGCAGTGCGCCGTCCGCACCAGATGGAGCGTGCGGGAGTGTTCATCGGCATCGTTCTTCCTTGAACCGGCAATCATCATCGTTGGATGGCAGGGGTATACACCGGCGGGCGAAACGGGACAACCCGAATGCGGCCGCCGTTACCCCAGCCGCTGCGACTCGCGGGCCATGTCGATGATGCTGACCAGGAATGCCAGGAAGATTGTCTCGAGGCCCAGCACGAAGACGGTGCCGGCGAAGATCCAGAGAGGGGCCATCAGTTCCGCGGTCTGCCACCATTGAACGATAACCGGTGCCGCGAGTGCCGCGGCAACGACGATCAATGCCCCGCCGATCGCGAACCCGCGTTCGACGCGGAACCAGCGCGAGATGCGATCCAGCCGTTTGTCGAAGAAGACCGGGTCGAGCCGATGGGCCATCAGTTTGGCGAGGAAGCCGAACACCAGCACATGGAAGCCCGTGAGGGCCGCCAGCGACGCGGTGTACATGAAGTTGGGTCCGAACGCTCCATCCCAGACGCCGTAACCGGCAAGTACCGCGGTTGGGATCGCTGAAAGGCCCAGAACCAGCAACAGCATGCCGGGCAGGAAGAACAGGAAGCTGGGACTGCACATCATCATGAAGCGCAGGTGCCGCCAACCGTCGCGGAAGCTGCGCAGGTGCGGCCGCCGGTCCCGCCCATCGGGATGCAGCGTGATCGGGATTTCATCAATCCTCAAGCGGGCCAGACTGCTCTTGATCACCATTTCACTGGCCAGTTCCATGCCTGGCATCTGCAGATTCATGCGGGCAACGGCATCCTTGCGGAAGCCGCGCATTCCGCAATGCGAATCGCCCACGCCGGTCTTGAACAACAGGTTCAGAAAGTTGCTGAGCACGGGGTTGCCGACATACTTGTGCAGCCAGGGCATAGCCCCGGGTTTGATATGCCCCTTCAGGCGATTGCCCATCACCAGGTCGGCTCCGTTGCGCAGGCAGTCGACGAAGCGTTTCAGGTCGGTGAAGTCGTAGCTGTCGTCGCAATCACCCATGATGATGTAGGTGCCGCGTGCCTCGGCAAAGCCGCGCCGAAGCGCGTTGCCGTACCCTTTCAGCGGATGGTACACAACGCGGGCCCCGGCCTCTGTCGCTACCTGCACGCTGCGATCGGTCGATCCGTTGTCGACGATGACAACTTCGCCCTGGATGCCCAGTTCACGCATCGTCCGCACGGCCTTGCCGACGCAGATTGCTACGGTGCGCTCCTCATTGAGGCACGGCATGACGACGGACAACTCCAGTTCGCTGATGGCCGGCACGCGAACCAGCGACTGGCCGCGTTCCAGAAGTCGTTCCGGGAGCTTCGATTCGGACGAATCATGCGACGAAGGACTGAACATGCGCCTACTTCTCCGCTGGCGGACCCCAAGGTGATGCCGAAGCATAGAACACGATGTCGGGTCGCACCGCCGAAAACGGTTGTTCCGATGTGACGAAGCTGGGCACTGTTTGCCGATCACAACGAATGGTGGGGTCGTGCCGGGCGGTGTAAAAGCATATCATCACCGTCATGCAAACCGACATCCGCATCCGCGAACTGCGTTGCGAGTTCGAGGAGTTCCTGTACCGCACGCCGATCAAGTTCGGCGGCGTCGCGCTTGACCGGGCTACCATCCTGAACGTGCATTGCCGGGTCGAAACGCGCGATGGCCGCTCGGCCGCGGGGTTCGGCTCGATGCCGCTCGGCAACGTCTGGGCCTATCCGTCAAAGCTGATGAAGTACAACGAAACGCTGGCGGCCATGCTGCGTATTGTCGAACGTGTCGAGAAAATCACCGCCGGGTACGGCGAACATGGTCATCCGATCGACATCACACATGCCCTTGAGCCGGCCTATCACTTGGCGGCGAAGGAACTGAGCCGCGAACTGCCCGAGCCGATCCCGCCGCTGGCGACGCTCGTCTGCGCCAGCCCGTTTGATGCCGCTTTGCACGACGCGTTCGGCAAAGTCCACGGCAGGAACTGCTTCAGCACGTACGGGCCGGAGTTTCTGGCGAACGACCTGGGGCATTACCTGGGAAGCGAGTTCGCCGGCGATCGGCTGGATCGCTACGTCACGCCGACCGCCCGACCGGCAATGCCGCTCTACCATCTCGTGGGCGCGCTCGATCCGCTCACTCCCGCCGATGTGCGGAAGCCGATCGCCGACGGGTTGCCGGAAACGCTGGGCGACTGGATCCGCTTCAACGGCCTGACGCACCTGAAGATCAAGCTGAACGGTGAAGATATCCGCTGGGATGTTGAGCGCGTGCTGGGCGTCAACACGGTCGCGGAAACCGAACAAGCCGCTCGCGGTGTCGCCAGCTGGTTTTACTCTTTGGACTTCAACGAGAAGTGCGGCAGTGTCGGCTATCTGATCGAGTTCCTCAACCAGGTGCGCGAGCGTAGCCCACAAGCCTTCGACCGCATCCAGTACATCGAACAGCCGACCCGGCGCGACCTGAAGGCCGACCGCGCCAACGTGATGCACGAAGCATCAAAACTTCGACCCGTCGTGATCGATGAATCGCTGCTGGATCTGGAATCGTTGAACGACGCGCGCGACATGGGCTACACCGGGGCGGCCTTAAAAGCGTGCAAGGGGCAAAGCCAAAGCCTGCTGCTGGCGGCCGCGGCGAAGAAGCGCGGCATGTTCCTCTGCGTGCAGGACCTGACCTGCCCCGGTGCATCGCTCATTCAGTCGGCGTCACTGGCGGCCCACATCCCGGGCATTGCCGCCATTGAAGCGAACTCACGCCAGTATTGCCCTGCTGCGAATGCGGCCTGGGAGCCACGCTTCCCCGGTGTGTTTCACGTGACGAATGGAACGATGAATACATCGCTGTTGGATGGAATGGGATTAGGCGCCGTGTAGGCGCTTGCGGCGTCGCCAACAGTCAATTGAGGATTGACGCCGCAAGCGGCGTCAATCCTCCGGCAGCGGCTTGCCCTTCGTTTCCGGCGCGAACCAGATCAGGACAAAGCCGATGAGATAGACCAGGCTCATGATGGGGCACGCCTGTGCGTAACTGACTTCGAGTTGCTTCATGATCACCGGCAGTTGCAGCACACCGATCGCGGCGAGCACCCGGCCGAAGTTGAAGCCGAATCCTTGGCCCGTGGCGCGCATGCGCGTCGCGAACAACTCGGGCAGGTACAGCGGTAGCCAACCGTAGAACGAGGCCGTGATCGTGCCAGCCACGAACGCCCAGATTAGCAGCGGCGTGCCGAACTCCGTATTGAAGCGGAAGAGGCCGAAGATCGCCGCGATCGACGCCAGGCAAAGAATAGCGTATGTCGGCCGACGGCCGAATCGCTCGCCAGCAAGCGCTGCCAGCACGCAACCGATGACGGCCCCGAAGGCCGAGGCCATTTGCGTGTACGCCTTCGCATCGGGATTGGTGCCGCCCGTCATCTTGTCGACCCAGACGGGTGCCCACTGGGTCGAGCCCCAGGTTCCGAGAAGCGCCACGCCGCTGAGCCCGGCCGCGAGCAGCAGTCGGCGTGTGGTCGCTCGCGTCTTCTGAGGCCCCTGCGGATGCTCAGCGTTGGAGCGGTGCAGGAACCGGCGGATCGGGTACAGGTAACCGAGCGTGATGACGACCAGCGCCGCCAGCGAACCGCCGATGCGCACGATCCAAGGCAGATCGAGTGCCCACAATGCGATCATGCCCAACGCGGCCGTCGCCCCGATCAACACGCCCAGCAGGTCGCGTGTCTCCCAGAACGAAGTTGCTCCCTTTTTATTCTCCTCCTCCCAGCGCTGCGATTCGGGAACGAAGAGGCGGATGAGGAACGTCAGCAACGCCGGCAGTGCCCCGAACAGCATCAGTATCCGCCAGCCCGAATTGCGGATCAGTATCTCTTTCATCTCATCCGAAACACCGATCGACAGCAGAAAGCGGCCGAGGTCTTCGCTCAATGCGTTTAATCCAAGTCCAACTACTGCGATGATCATGTAACCGAAGTTGGCGGCCGCCCCGATCACACCCGCCAGCCAGGCCCGCGAACTGTTCGGCCAGATCTCCATGACGAGTGCCACCCCCAGCGACCACTCGCCGCCCATGCCCAGCGAGGCGATGAATCTCAATACGGCAATGTGCCAGGCTTCCGTCGCCATACCGCAGACACCGCTGAAGACGGCATAGGTGAAGACGCTGATCGTCATCGCCCGCACCCGGCCGATGCGGTCGCCTAACCAGCCGAACAGCACGCCGCCCGTGGCGGCCCCGATCAGGAACATAGCGGTGATGACGGCGAACCAACGGCCGATCAAGGCATCGTCGGTGGTGCCGAGGAGATCCTTGAGCGCCGGCCGGGCCACCAGCGGAAACAGGCCCATTTCCAGCCCGTCGAACATCCAGCCGAGCAGGGCGGCTGTCAGCGCCAGCCAGCGGCCGCGGGGGGAGAGGGAGGGTGTTGCGGACTGCATATTGCTTGCTTCCCTGTATGCTGATCGATCGAGGCCGTCGCTTGCGCCTCCGGCTAACGACAACAGAGCGTCAGCATATGCGATCGATTCAACTGCGCCCAAGAGATTTCACATCCGCAAAGTGAAAGCCGTCGCGCTCGATGACGTCACCCACACT
This sequence comes from Gemmatales bacterium, assembly GCA_038324795.1. GTDB lineage: Bacteria > Planctomycetota > Planctomycetia > Gemmatales > Gemmataceae > JAIOQJ01. The sequence goes on along the minus strand of JBBQII010000072.1, from coordinate 2,599 downwards.
GATCGCGATCGGCGTCGCGAACATCGGCCCGGCATGGCAGAAGGTGTGAAACTCGCCGTTCTCGCCGCAGTGGTCAACATCGGCAGGCAGGTCCGCCAACAGATTTTCGTCGAATGACCGGCCCGCGAATGAAGGAGACAGCCGGCGCGGATCAACACAGGTCAACACCGCCCGCAATCCCGCGTCGATCATCGCGCGGGCCAACGCCGACGTGTCGGCCCGCGTTCCCCAGATCGGGAAGATCGGATCGATCCCGGTCCCGGCCAACTGCGCGACGCGATAGGCGCGGATGTCTTCGAGAAACAGGTCGCCGAACGCAAACTGCGTGATCCCTTCCGAGCGGGCGCGTTCGATCACCGCCCGCATGCATGATTCGTACTCCTCATTGGTGCAGGGCCAGGGCAACGGAACGTCCCAGAGCGGCAACCCGGCCGCGATCGCCTGTGCTTCGACCAATGATCGACGAACACCGTGCATTGCCACGCGATCGAAGGCGGCATTGAAGGTAGTCACGAGCGCGACCAGTTCCAGGTCATCGCGCTGCTGCAGGTAGTGCAGCATCCAGGCGCTGTCTTTGCCGGAACTCCACGACACCACTGTGCGTTGCTTCATCTCTTCCCCCGTAGTGACGGTCGATTCATCCGTCACTACATTGCCGATGCCCGACTCTCCCACCGGAAGCACACCTATGCCCGGCCTGGCCATCACGCAGATCGATCATGTCTCGGTCATCATTACCGAATGTGAACGCAGCCGGCGATTCTACAGCGACGTGCTGGGCCTGCGCGAGGTTCCCAAACCGAAGAGTTTCGACTTTGTCGCCCTCTGGTTTGAACTTGGCAGTCAGCAATTGCATCTGCTGCGGAAGCCGGCTCCCGATGCGCGCAGCCCCCGGCACTTCGCCTTACGAGTCCGCGATGTTGAAGCAGCCCGTGATTACTTCCGTGCGCTGGGGATCACCCCCGAGGAAACAACGAAGATCCACCAATGCGATCGCTTCTTCGTGTATGATCCGGACGGCAACCGGATCGAGATCATTCAGTGGATCGAGCCGTACGACCCGGCGATTGCCGGAGCCGCCGCGTTCGATTCCTGACCGATCCGCAACGGCCATGAGAGCCATCCCCATGCAGCATACCGCCGGCGAACGACCCGTTCGGCGACAACCAGGCGATCTGTCCACCGTCGACGCCCTCGCGGTTGAAGAACCGCTGGAGATCCGCGTGGATGGCGAACGATTGGTCGTGACGATGCGCACGCCCGGGCACGATGAACAACTCGCGGCCGGGTTCTGCTGGACCGAAGGAGTCGTCGATCATCCGGATCAGATCGAGAGCGTCCGCACCTGCGGTACCGCCCGGTTCGGCAATGTGGTCGATGTCACGCTGTCCGAGGATGCACGCGACAGCCGCGCGGCCCGTGTCCGGGAAGCCCGCCGCGACTGGGTCATCTCAAGTTCCTGCGGCCTTTGCGGCACGACGTCGATCGAGCGGTTGAAAAAGCAGTCGCAGATGTTCGACAGCAACTGGCAACTGCCGGCCGAATTCCTGGGTCGCCTGCCCGAACAAATGCGACGCGAGCAGGAAGCCTTTGCCCGCACCGGCGGCCTGCATGCGGCGGCGTGGTTCGATTCCACGGGCGAGCTGAAACTGCTGTACGAAGATGTCGGCCGGCATAACGCACTTGATAAGCTGGCCGGCAGCCGACTGTTGAGCGGACAGATCGAGGAACAATGTGGGGTGCTGCTGGTGTCGGGAAGGGTGAGCTTTGAGTTGGTTCAGAAGGCGGCGCGGGCGAGACTCCCGTTCCTGGCAGCGCTCGGCGCCCCCACATCGATCGCCGTGGACGCTGCGCAGGAACTGGGAATGACGCTGGTCGGCTTTCTCAAGAGCGATGGTCGGTACAACATCTACGCCGATCCTGGGCGGATCGGCATCGATGCTGCTGGGCGTCCTGGGCTTGGTCGGTCCCCACCGGTGGACGCCCGGTGAGGATCGAAGTCGGTTGATCGGGCGATGGGTCGAGCCTTGAGGAGTCCGGACAGAGACCGCCATGGCACTGACATGGTGACTAGGCTGACGCCGATCTGAAAGCGAATGTCATGCCGCTAATGAGTTTTTTAAATGATTGTCGTAAGTCATTGATGAAGAGAAAGTTACAGTCTAAACTATAGTCAAGCGAAGGTTAATTCGATTGGACGCGGCGATCAGTTTCTTGTCGGGAAAGCCGACAGCCGTCGGAAGATCCGACGATTCCGCTCGACCGAGTCGATTCCGAAGTCCATGGAGAGCCGCCGATGAAAAGCCCATTGTCCGCCGCGACGGAAACACCGCTTCTCGAGCCGGAGATCGACACCCGCAGCAGGCTGTTGCCGCCGTATCATGTGATCCTGTTCAATGACGACGATCACTCGACTGATTTCGTGATCGATGTCCTTCGCAAGGTGTACTCCTTCACCGCCGAGCGGGCTTTTCAGTTGATGATGACGGCTCATGAGACGGGCAGGGTTATCGTCTGGACGGGGGCCAAGGAAGTCGCCGAACTCAAGCAGGAGCAAATGACGACGTTTCACGAGACCCGTCAGCGTGACAACAAAGAC
>JBBQII010000071.1:0-10084 GCA_038324795.1 Gemmatales bacterium | reverse complement strand
CATCACGGAGCACTATTCGCGGTTCAACGTCCCGTTGCTGACCGGCCTGGGAAATCTGCTGTTCGACCCGACGATTGGCATGCTGAAAACCGCTCCTCTCTGGTTCTTATGGCCTGTGGGCGTTGTCATGGCTATCCGCTCGCGCTCCGCTTCGGAAGCCTTCGCGTCGCGGCTTCACGTCGTTGCGTTGCTTTTGTCGTTGCTCGCGAACCTCGTCTTTTTCGCCTGTTACGATGAATGGAACGCTTCCATGTTCGGCAACCGTTTCCTGTTCCCCGCCCTGGCGCTCGGCTTCGCGCTGCAGAACCCCCTGTGGCGGTGGCTGATGACGAGGATTGTTGAATCTCGCGGTCAACGCGTCTATAACTCAGCTACCGACGAGAAAACTCCAGGGAACTGACGTCCCCCGCTTCGCCACTTCAGAGAGTTCACCGCATGGTTCCGCAATTTCCGACTGGGGTCGGCTGTGCCGACTGGGACGATGAACATCTCGCGACCCTGGGCAGGACGCCGGTAGATCTTGACCGCATCAAGGCGGCCGTGCGGGAGATCCTGTATGCCGTCGGCGAGGACCCGGACCGCGAAGGGCTTCTCGAAACACCCGATCGCGTGGCGCGCATGTATGCGGAAGTCTTCGCCGGGCTGCACACCGATGCCCGGGAACACCTGCAGAAGACATTCACCGTCAAACACGATGAGATGGTCGTGCAGCGGGACATTACCTTTGCCAGCGTCTGCGAGCATCATCTGCTGCCGTTCATGGGCAAGGCGCACATCGCCTATCTGCCTTCGGGCAAAGTCATCGGCCTGTCGAAACTGGCCCGCGTCGTCGATGTTGTCTCGCATCGGCCGCAGGTGCAGGAACGGATGACTGAAGAAATCGCGGACCTGATCGAGGAAGAACTGCAGCCGCGCGGCGTTGGCGTTATTCTCGAAGCGTCGCACACCTGCATGACGATCCGCGGGGTTCGCAAGCCCGGTACCGTCTGCATCACCAGCGCCATGCGCGGCGGGTTCCGCAACAACCCGGCCACCCGGGCCGAGCTGATGGCGCTCGTAACTGCCCCGCGGGTCACGTCGTGATGCTCCTGCCGTTGGCATGACCGCTGAACCTGCTTCCAAACCATATAGAATTCCCTCTTCGCCTGTGGGGTTGAGGCATTGATCGTGGATGCGATCCGTCGGCGGCTGCGCGACGACTGGCGGGGGCACTTCCATGGGGAACTGCACCTCGATGCCATTACGCGCACGCTTTACGCCACCGATGCCAGCCTGTTTCAGATCGAGCCAGTTGCTGTCGCCGTGCCACGTGATCTGGAAGATCTGCAGTTTCTCGTCCGCTATGCCGGCGACCAGCAGCTGACGCTGATGCCGCGTGGCGGCGGTACCGGCGTGGCGGGGGAATCGCTGGGGCCGGGAATCGCCGTCGATATGTCGGTTCACTTCCGCGGCATCCTGGATGTCGGGCTCGATTCCGTGCGCGTGCAACCGGGCGTGACGCTGCGCAGCCTCAATCAGGAACTGGCGAAGAACGGTCGGCGTTTCGGGCCCGACACAGCCAGCGCCGCCAGCTGTACCGTTGGCGGCATGCTGGCGACCAATGCCTCGGGCAGCAATGTGATGGTGCACGGCTACACGCGCGACCATGTCCGCGCGATCCGGGCCGTGTTTGATTCGGGTGACGTCGGCGACGTCGAGCGCCCCGCAGCACTGTCGTCGCCGGATGAATCCCGCTTTGGAATACTCACATCGGCCATCGGCGCATTGCTCGACCGCCACGCGGACGCGATTCGTTCCAGCCGGCCGCGCACCCCGTACGACCGCTGCGGCTACCTGCTGCACGATGTGCTGACACCGTTGGGGCCCGACCTGACGAAACTGCTGGTCGGCTCCGAAGGGACGCTGGCCCTGTTCGCCGAGGCCACGCTGCAGACGGTCCCGCTGCCGGGCGGTCGGGCGGCAGTGCTGCTCGGCTTCGACCGCTTCGACGATGCCCTCGCTGCCGCGCTGCACGTCCGGCCACTTGTACCCAGCGCATGCGAGATGCTCGACCGCCGGCTGTTGAGCCTGACGCGCGCCCAATCGCCGGATGCTGCACGGCTGATCCCCGCGGCCACCGAGGCAATTCTGCTCGTTGAGATCGAACGCGATTCCGCCGACGACGCGAAGCAGGCGGTACTCGAATTGATCGAGACGGTGCAGCGCACGCATCACCTGGCCACACACGTGCTGCCGGCGTTCGATCGCGACGCGATTGCCCGACTGTGGCAGGTGCGCGAAGCGGCATTGCCCGCCCTCTACTCGCTGGGCAAAGGAGCACGCCCGCTGGCGTTCATTGAAGATGTCGGCGTGCCGCCCGAATCGCTGCCGGAGTACATCAGCAAGCTGCAGGGGATTCTGCACCGCTTCGAGACAACCGCCTCGTTCATGATCCATGCGGCGACCGGGCAGGTACACGCCCGGCCGTTTCTCGACCCGGCCCTTCCGGCCGATGCCGACAAACTCTGGGCCATCGCGGAACAGACGTACGCACTCGTCCACGAGATGGGCGGAACCATCAGCACGCAGCACGGCACCGGCATCGCCCGGACGCCGTGGGTCGAAAAGCAGGTCGGTCCGCTTCTGCCGATCTTCCGCGAGATCAAGGCGCTGTTCGACCCGCGCGGGCTGTTCAATCCGGGCAAGATCGTCGGCATCGACCCGAGCCGACCGGCCTGGCCATTGCGGCAATCGCCAGCGCCGCCGGCGAAGCCGGTGCGACTGTTATGGGAGGCCGACGAACTCGCTTGCCAGACGTCAGCCTGCAACGGCTGCGGATCGTGCCGCACGGAAGATACGCATCAGCGCATGTGCCCGACGTTCCGCGTCACGCATGAGGAAGCCGCGTCGCCGCGAGCCAAGGCCAACCTGCTGCGCTCACTGCTGGCGGGGAACGCGACGCTCGGTGCCGGTGATGTGCGCCAGGTGGCCGACTTGTGCATCAATTGCAAGATGTGCGCCATCGAATGTCCCGCGCACGTCAACATCCCCAAGTTGATGATCGAGACGAAAGCGGCAAATCTGGCGGAGCATGGGCTTGATCGCTCGGATTGGCTGCTCGCCCGCATCGAATCAGCAGCGGCGCTCGGCAGCAACTTCGCACTGGTCAGCAACACGCTGGTCGGCAGCCGGCCGTTCCGCTGGCTGGCGGAGAAGGTTTTCGGCATCGCCCGGCAGCGGCGCATGCCCACGTTCGCGGCACGCACGTTCCTGAAGCGGGCCAAGCGCCGCGGCTGGACGCAGAAGTCGCGAAGCCGCCGCTCGGCCATGAAGGTGGCCTACTTCGTCGATCTGTTCCCGAATGTGTTTGATCCGCTCATCGCGGAGGCCGTCGTCGCGGTGATGCAGCATCACGGCGTCGAGGTCTACGTTCCGCCGGACCAGAAGGCGTGCGGCATGGCCCCGCTTTCCCAGGGAGATGTCGAACTGGCGCGCGACGTTGTCCGCCACAACTTGCGGTTGCTCGCGGAACTGGCACGCGACGGCTACACGATCCTCTGTTCCGAACCGACCGCAGCGGTGATGCTCCGGCAGGACGCGGTTGACCTGCTCGACGACCCCGAGGCCAAGATCGTCGCCCGGCATGTCGAGGAGTTGACCAGCTTCCTGTGGCGGATGCACGAGAATGGCCGACTGAGGACCGACTTTCAACGGGTCGACGTATCACTGGGCCATCATGTGCCGTGCCACGTGAAGGCGCTCGGCGCGGGGGTACACGGGCCGGACTTGCTGTCGCTGGTGCCGGGGATTCGCGTGCACACGATCGACGTCAGTTGTTCGGGCATGGCCGGCACGTACGGGCTGAAGGCGAAGAACTTCCGCACGTCGCTGGAAGCGGGAAGGCCCATGCTCGACGAGATGGCCCGGCCGCGCGTGCTGTACGGCTCGACCGAGTGCGGCTCATGCCGAATGCAGATGGAACAGGGCAGCGGCAAGCGCACGCTGCACCCCGTGCAGTACCTGGCGATGGCGTACGGCCTGTTGCCGCAGATCGAACGAAAGCTGCGCGAACCGCTGCGCGATTTGGTAAACTGAAGCATGATCGTGACAGTGCATCTGTTTGCCCGCTTCCGCGATGTGGAAGGGGCTGCGTCGATCGCGGTGCCGATGGACGGAAGCGTGGCCGACCTGCGCGAAGCGCTGCGGCAGCGCTGGCCGGCGCTGACGGAACTTCTTCGACACACGCGGATCGCCGTTAATGATGAGCTTGCGACGGATTCGATGATGTTGAATGCCGGTGATGTGATCGCTTTGATTCCGCCCGTCAGCGGTGGCTGACCGGCGGCAACCGGTCGGGTAGCCTTACCGTTGAGCACGCGTCTCGCGTGCTCAAATCAACGAGCACGCGAGACGCGTGCTCCACGATGCCGGCTCCCGCCTGAAGGTTTGATCAATCTGACTGTCGGTAAACGGTAATCTTGAACAATGATCGCTTTAACGCGTGACCCGATCGACGATGCAACACTGACGCAGACGGTGCGGCGACCGGGGTGCGGGGCGGTAGTCACGTTCCTGGGAACCGTTCGCGACATCACGGGCGACAAAGTCACGGTTGCCCTCGAGTACGACGCCTATCCCGCGATGGCCGGGAAGAAGCTTGCGGAAATCGAAGCAGACGTTCGGGCCCGCTGGCCAGTGGGAGATGTGGCGATGATTCATCGCCTCGGCAAGCTCGGAATCGGCGAAGTCAGCGTCGCTGTCGCGGTCAGTTGCCCGCATCGGGTCGATGCCTTCGCGGCCTGCAAACACGCGATCGACCGCCTGAAAGAACTCGTCCCCATCTGGAAGAAAGAGATCTGGGCGGATGGAACCACCGACTGGGTTCATCCCGTGGAATCCGCATGACCGTGCTGCCACTGATCGACGGGTTCGGGCGGATTCACAACAATCTGCGGATCTCCGTCACCGATCGCTGCAACTTGCGTTGCACCTACTGCATGCCGGAAGACGTCGTCTTCCGCGACAAGTCGGAACTGCTTTCGTTTGAAGAGATCACCCACTTCGTGGCCGTGGCTGCCCCGCTGGGTATCGACAAGATCCGCCTGACCGGCGGTGAACCGCTGATGCGCCGCGACCTGCCCGTGCTCGTACGCATGCTGACGGCGATCCCCGGCATCCGCGATATCGGCATGACGACCAACGGACTGCTGCTGGCCGACCACGCTCAGGCGCTGTTCGACGCCGGCTTGCATCGTTTGAACGTCAGCCTCGATACACTCGACGAAACCCGCTTCCGGCAGATCGCCCGGCGCGACGGTCTCGACCGTGTGCTCGCGGGATTGGAGAAAGCGAAGCGCGTGGGTTTCACGCCGATCAAGATCAACGCGGTCTGCATCCGCGGGGTCAATGACGGCGACGCGATCCCGCTTGCACGTTTCGCCCGCGATCACGGCCATGAATTGCGCTTCATCGAGTACATGCCGATCGGGGCAGACGCCTGGGAACGCGACAAGATGTACCCCGCCCACGAACTTCTGGAAGATCTGGAGGAGGCGTTCGGCCCGCTGGTGCCGGCCCCCGACTACGACCCGCGCGCCCCGGCCATGGACTTCATCTATGCCGATGGCGGCGGTCGCGTCGGCATGATTTCATCCATTTCCCGGCCGTTCTGCCGCAGTTGCAATCGCGTGCGTCTGACCGCCGACGGCAAGCTGCGCAACTGCCTGTTCGCGCTGGATGAAGTCGACGTCCGCCCGCTCTTGCGCGAGCGGCACGACGATGCTGAATTGGCACGAATTGTGAGACAGAACGTGGCCGACAAGTGGGAAGGCCACGAGATCAACAGCGCCCGCTTCGTGAAACCCGATCGTACGATGCACACGATCGGCGGCTGATTGGACGCGACACATTGTTATTGACTGTCACGTTGGGAAAGCCACTCGGCACTGACGGGAACAAGAAGGGCATTGCCACGGATGGAACACGGACCACACACGGATAGAACATCGGCATGATGCGAAAGCGCCCAAAGCATTCAGTCCTTGGTTTTCATCCGTGTTTGATCAGTGTTCCGTCCGTGGCAATGTCTTTCTGACTGTGTGTAGCCGGAACCCGGAAAAGGGAAAGGCACCCTGAAGACTCGGAGCCAGTCCCCATTCCCGGTTCGGTTGATCACTTCACCTTGCCGCCGGGGACTTTGCCCAGGTTCTCGAACAGGCTCACCAACGATGACATCAGTTTCTTGAAGTCGCCTTCATGCAGACTTTCATTGGGTGCGTGAGCATTGCTGGCCGGGTCTTCGATGCCCAGCAGCAGGGCCGGGGCTCCGCCGAACAGGTCCGCCAACGGACCCACGAAGCCGATGGTGCCGCCACTGCCGATGGCGACCGGGTCGCGGTCGAAACCCTGCCGCAGCGAGGACAGCGCTGCCTCGAACGCGGGGCCGTTCGGATCGGTCATCCACCAGTTCACCGCGGGGCCATGCTCGGTGACATTCACCTGAACGCCCCAGGGCGGGTCGTTCGTCAGGTGTGCCTTCAACTGGGCGAAGACTTCCTTCGGGTCCTGATCCGGCACGATCCGGCAACTGACCAGCGCGGCCGCCTTGGGCAACACCTGATTGGATGCCCCCTTGATCGAGCTGGCTTCCTGTGCGATGACGGTGATGGCGGGCAGCCGCCAGGTCTGTTCGTAAGGCGAGTAGCCTTCCTGCAGTGCCAAGCGGCTTGATTCGAGCAGGCCGCAGTCATTGCGCCAATCGGCTTCGGTCCCGGGCAACTTGCGGACCGCGGCGCGTTCCTTGTCGGTCAACCGGCGGACGCGGTCGTAGTAACCGTTGATCGGCAGCGGACCATTGCCCCAGAACAGCCGGCCCAGGATCACGTTCAATGCGATGGCGGCATCGGGCAGCGCGCCGCCCGCCATCCCGCTGTGGACGGGGATCTTTGCACTCTGCACTTCGACATGCGCGGTGACGATGCCGCGCAGCGAGTAGGTGATGCAGGGCAGGCCGATTTCGATATTCTCCGTATCGCAGACGACGATCACGTCGGACTTCAGCATGTCCTTGTGGCGTTCGAAGAACTGCATCAGGTTCCGCGAACCGACTTCTTCCTCGCCTTCGACCAGCATCTTGATGTTGACCGGCAGCGAGCCGTTGGTTTTCAGATAGGCGGCGATCGCACCCAGCTGGGCGGAGATGGCTCCCTTGTCGTCCGCACTGCCGCGCGCGTACAGTCGGCCATCGCGGCGGGTCAGGTGCCAGGGATCGCTGAGCCACTGCTCGGCATAGTTGATCGGCTGGACATCGTGATGAGCGTAGAGGAAGACCGTCGGCTTGCCCGGCGCGTCGAGCCATTCGCCGTAGGCGTAGGGAAGGGAGCCGCCGACACGCAGGACTTCGGTGTTCTGCAGGCCCGCTTCACGCATCTGCTGGCAGACGAGCGACGCGGTGCGGTCGATCTCCGTTGCGTGCTCGCCATCGGTGCTGATGCTGGGGATGGCCACGAGGTCGGCCAGGCCGTGGATGATGTCTTCGTGATGCCGCTGAAGCCATTCCTGTGCCGGATGCATGCGAAGTTCCCTGTTGAGAGATGGTTCTCCCATCAGTTTACGCTGCCGACACGGTCAGGGCAAATTGATGACGTCGCAATCAGTACGTCAGCACGATCTCCGCGAAGGCGGCGAAGAGCATATCGGCTTTGCCTTCGCTGCCGAAGTTGTTGTAAAGCTGCTTGAAGCCGTTGGTCGGGATCAGGGAGGATACGCCGCCGAGCATGATGATGTTGTTGTTGAGCAACGGCCGGTATTCGAAGCCGGAGCTCAGGTCGAGACCGATCTCGCGATCGAGTTGCCCCTGGAAGGTGAACTGTTCGAGGACGTTGGTCTTGTCGAACCACATGAAGTTCGCGTTGTTGATCATGCGCAGCCGGGGCGTGAGGTCGAAATCCACGCCGGCGTTGATGATCCACAAACCGGGGTTCACGAAGTTGCTCTGCCCCTGGAGTTTGCTCGAACGCAGGTCGCTGAAGATGCTGTTGCGCTGTGCGAGGTTCACACCGAACAGCGGAATCTGCTGACGGCCCCAGAAGCTGAACTCGCTGCCGGCGAAGTTCACGTTGTCCAGGATCGAATCGAAGCCGGTGGCGTGACTGTCGTTGATGTTGCCGTCACCCGACTGGTAGAAGCCCGAGACGCGGAAGCGGGCCCAGTCGCGGTCGTACGACAGTTCCAGCGCGGCCATCTTACCGTTGATATCGGTCGGCTGCCCGGCCAGCGGGTTCATGCTGTCGTGACCCAGCGCCCAGTAGAACGCATGCGACACGTTGTAGCGGTCGATGTGTCCGTCGCCGGCGAAGCCGAGGTAGACTGCCTGCACCCGGTGCGGTTGAAACACGCCGACCGGATCGGGCCGTACCAGGAACTGGTTGCGGTCGAACAGGAACGACGGGCCATCGTCGTTGTAATGCACGCTCGCCTGTGCGGTGTAGCCTGGGAACAGGAAGTCCTGCCGGTAGTAGTTGGCGATGGCGATGTTCTGATTGCGGTCCTTGAAGCCGTTCAGACCGCTGTTGGTGTCTTTCTCCGCCTGACGGAAGAAGATCAGGTTGAACTGATCGCGATTGCCGTTGAGCGTGCCGAACAGCCGGGCCGCGCGGTTGATGTCGCTGAAGATGAAGCCGCGGAAATCGCTGGTGAACGGCTGCGAACCGACGCGGGCCGACACGAAGTCGTACTGCGGGCTCAGGTCGGCGAGCTTGGTTTCAACGAAGTATTCCTGCAGGGTCGCCCAACCGCGGTCGCGGTTCAGGCCCTTGGTCACGTTCGGGCTGACGACGCCGAGTTCTTCCACATTCAGCAGATTCACATTGAACGCCGGTGTCAACTTGACGCGCCAGTCGAATGGCTTGAACGCGGTCGTGTCGCCGTGGAACAGGTCGTACGACAGCAGCAGCGTCTGGCTGACGAAGCCCTGGTTCGGCCGGCCGAAGAAGTCGGTCTGGAACGCGCGGGCGGTGCTCTCGAACGGCGTAGTGGCCGTCGGCAGCTGGCGACCTTCGAACAGTGTGGCCAGCGTGGCAGTAAATTTGAGGAAGGTGTGCTGCCCGAAGATCGGGTAGTCGCCCTTCAGCACGTTCTGGTTGTACGGGTCCCACCAGCGGCCGAGTTTGTACGGGTAGTCTTCGCCCAACGGGAAGCCGATGCCGTAGCGATCCCAATACGGGGCGCCGAGACGCCAGCGGTCTTCCACGGGCAGGAAGTCGTCGTTGCCGCCCGTTCGCGGTTCGACGCTGCTCTTGCCGGTGAAGCCGGAGGGCGGCTCAAAGTCGCGGCCTGCGGTCAGCACCTGTTCAATGGGGCTGAGCTCTGACTTCGGCGGGATCGGTTCGATCGGCTGCGGCAACACGAAGTCGGGCAGACTGGTCGGCACTTCCTCGGCGAGAATCTTGCCACCTGTTTCGAGGATCGAGAGCGGTTCGAGCGGTTCGTTCATCAGCGGCGGCCTGACTGGTACCGCCGGGATCGGTTCGATGATCGCCGCACGGCCGCGCGGGTTGGGCAGCACGCGTTCGGGAACCAACCGCTGGGTAATCGTCGGCGTATCGCCCTGGGCCAGCACCGGTCCGGCCGACAGCAATACCACCCACAACGGGACGAGGCGGAGCGTTGTCCGTTTCCCGTAATGCGGCATGGTTGACCCCTTGAGCGAATAAATGAAAGCCGGGGCGTACGACACCGGTTTCATCACTATCGGCAACGGTTGTAACGATCTTGAGGGGTTTAACGGTTAGGTGGTTTCAAGACAGGTTGCCTACACCCCCCGCTCGCCTTGCCCGCGCATTTTGACAATTCGTTATTTGCGGTCTATGCTTCCCGGTCGCCGCGCCCGGAAACCCGTGGTTGTCCATCGAACGATCCATGAAGCACTCGGAACATGAAATTGCTGCCCCGCCGACTGCCTGGCTGACCCTCGTCGGCAGCATTCTGGTGCTTTTCACGCCCATGAGCGTGCTGGTAGCCGTGGCGCTGCACATGGGGCCGTCGCCGCTGCTGGCGGGGGGCATTGCCACGCTGGCATTCCTGGCATTCGGCCTCTTGCACCAGA
>JBBQII010000070.1:0-10116 GCA_038324795.1 Gemmatales bacterium | reverse complement strand
AAAATATCCTGCAGGCGGTCGGCCGGACACCGCTTGTGAAACTCAATCGCATGACCGAGGGGCTGCAAGCCCGCATCGCGATCAAGATGGAAGCGTTGAACCCCGGCGGTAGCGTCAAGGATCGCGTGGCGATGGCCATGATCACTGAAGCCGAACGCCGCGGCCTGCTGCGCCCCGGCGGGACGATCATCGAAGCCACGGCCGGCAATACCGGCGTTGGCCTGGCGATGGTCGGCGCGGTGAAGGGCTATCGCTGTATCTTCGTCCTCCCGGACAAGATGAGCAGCGAGAAGGTCCTTCTGCTGAAGGCGTACGGCGCGGAAGTGGTCATCACGCCGACGGCCGTCGCGCCCGATTCGCCCGAGAGTTACAATGGTGTGGCCGACCGCCTGGCCCGCGAGATCCCGGGGGCGTGGCGGCCCAACCAGTTTGGCAACATGGCCAACCCGGAGGTTCACTACCGCACCACCGGACCCGAAATCTGGGAGCAGACCAACGGCAAGGTCACGACGTTCATCGCGGCAGTAGGTACCGGTGGCACGCTCTCCGGCGTGGCGCGTTACCTGAAGGAGATGAACCCGGACATCCGCATCATCGGGGCCGACCCCGAAGGGTCGGTACTGTCGGGCGGGTCGCCGAAGCCGTGGAAGGTTGAAGGCATTGGCGAGGATTTCGTGCCGCGCACCTTCGACAGCAAGTATGTGGATGAATGGATCCGCATCGGCGATGCCGAAGCATTCCAGACCGCCCGTTTGCTTGCACGCCGGGAGGGGATGCTCCTCGGCGGGTCGTCGGGGACCAATCTTGCGGCAGCACTCAAGTACGCGCAACGTCTGGGGCCGGACGACCTGATCGTCGTTATCGGCTGCGACACCGGCCGCAACTACATGAGTAAGTTCTTTGATGACGAATGGCTGCAGACCAACAAACTGGCCTTCACGGATGTGCCCAGTAAGTCGATCGGCGACCTGCTGCGCAAACGCGGCACACGCGAACTGGTGAAAGTCTCGCCCGACGTGACGGCCGACCAGGCCATCAATGTGCTTGAAGCGAAAGGCATCTCGCAGTTGCCGGTCATCGCAGCGGATGGCAAAGCCGTCGGCAGTGTGCAGGAAGTGACACTGGCCCGCCTGCTGCATGACGGCAAGGACCCCTCGCGCGTCAAGATCGGCGACATCATGGCCCGGCCATTGCCGACTCTGGATATCCACACACATCTCGACGAGGCGTACCGCCTGCTGCTGGCCGGCTACACCGGCGTGCTGGCGACCGATCTCGACCAGGTGGTCGATATCGTCACCCGCATCGACCTGATACATTACTGGGACCAGTCGAGGAAGAAGTAGGGAGGCGACCCATGCCGCTGCTGGATCATTTCACGGTACCCGTTCCGCTCCGGCAGCGCTGGGAATCGTTCCGGATGTATTGGGCCGCAATGATCGGCAGCCATTTCAACGACCTGTTGCCGAATCGCTTCCATACGATCATCGACAAGCATCGCGGCGTCTTTGAAGGACTGCCATCGCGCGAAGACAAGCCGGATCTGACCGCACTTATGCAAACCGACGTGAGGGACGTCGGTAAGAGTAACGTCTCGTGCTTCGAGGTGTCGTTCGCGGCAGAACTGGAAGTTGCTGTTGTCGACTTGGAAGACAGTGAAAAGCGCGTGGGTGTTATTCAATTCGTCAGCCCCTCGAACAAGAGCACTGCTGTTCATCGTAGGCTCTTTGCCGGCAAGAGTGCCAACTACCTGGCCAAGGGCATCGGGCCGGTGATTGTTAATCCCGTAGCTTCTGTCCGCGCCAACCTGCACGACAGCTTGATGGATTTCCTGGGATTCGACGAGACCCAATACAGGGGCGTGTCCCAAGACGTTGCCGCCTGCGAGTTGGTTGACTTCGGATCAAGCAGTCGAATCGACTTTTGGCCGCACGAACTGCGGGTCGGTGATTCCTTGCCCACAGTGCCGTTTGCCATTAAGGAATTGCATTCGGTGTCGCTTGCCTTGGAAGAAACATACGCTGAAGATTGTCGAGCGAACAATCTGCTGTGGAAGTAGCCAGGAGAGTGCATGCCGCTGCTCGATCATTTTCACGAACCGGCCCTGAGTGAGGCCCCCTGGGAGTCGTTCACGACGATGTGGGTGTCGTCGATCGTCGGGGCGTTGAACCGACAGTTGCCCCAGGGGCGGTTTCGCGCATTCGCCCGGATTCACCTTGGGCCGCAAGTGGAAGCAGATATTGCGGAGTTCGAGGAACTGCCGCCGCCTTCGGATCGCAGTGGACATGGTACGGTGGCGCTGGCCACGGACGCACCACCCAGCCTGATGTCCGTCGCGGCGTTGTTTCCCGATGACATTGAAATCCGCATTCAGGACATGCGGGCCAACTGTCGTCTGGTTGCGGTCATCGAACTGGTGAGCCCGGGCAACAAGAAAGAATCGGCCGAACGCCGACTGTTCGTGGCCAAGTGTGCCGCGTATCTGCAGCAGGGGATTGGCCCGGTGATTGTGGATGCCGTCACGTCGCGGCGGGCGAACTTGCACGATGAACTGGCCGACTATCTGCAAATGCCCGCCGAGACCCGGTTCCCCGAAGCAACTGCCATCTATGCGACCGCCTACCGTCCGACTGTTCGCGAGAAACAGAAACTGATCGACCTCTGGCGAGAACCGCTGGCGCTCGGCGAGATGCTGCCGATGATCGCGTTGCCGGTCAAGGGCTCGTCGCCCGTATTGCTCGATCTGGAATCAAGTTATCAGGAAGCCTGCGAACGCAGCGGGTTGTAATGTCCGTTCAATGAGGAACGCCATGAGTGATATGAATGCGTCCGGTTTCGCCACCCGCGCCATCCATGCCGGGCAGGAGTCCGACCCCGCGACGGGGGCGGTGATTGTCCCGATCTATGCGACGTCGACGTACGCGCAGGCGGCCCCGGGCGACCACAAGGGGTACGAGTATTCGCGCAGCGGCAACCCGACACGCACCGCGCTGGAAACCTGTCTGGCCGCACTCGAAGAAGGGGATCGCGGGCTGGCGTTCGCGTCGGGATTGGCGGCCACGACGGCTGTGTTCAGCGCGCTGTTGAAGCCCGGTGACGAAGTCGTCGCTTCGGCCGACCTGTACGGCGGCACGTTTCGGCTGCTCGACAAGGTATTCAAGCCCTGGGGCCTGAAAGCGCAGTACACCGACGACGCGACCCCGGTCGGCTTCGCGAAACTCATCACCAAGGCCACGAAACTCGTCTGGATCGAGACGCCGACCAATCCGCTGTTGCAAGTGCTGGACATCGCCGCACTGGCGGAACTGGCGCATCAGAACGGGGCGGTGCTGGCGGTCGACAACACCTTCGCATCGCCCTATCTGCAACAGCCGCTGAAGCTGGGAGCGGACTTGGTTGTCCACAGCACGACGAAGTACCTGGGCGGGCATTCCGACGTGGTGGGCGGGGCCGTCATCGGCAGTAAGAAGTTGATGGAGCCGATCAAGTTCTACCAGAATGCCGCGGGCGCGGTGCCGGGGCCGTTCGACGCGTTCCTGACGCTGCGCGGCCTGAAGACGCTGGCCATCCGCATGGAGAAACATTGCCAGAATGCTCAGTATCTGGCCGAGTGGTTGACGAAGCAACCGCAGGTCGAAAAGGTCTACTATCCCGGTCTGCCGGATCACCCCGGCTACGCAGTGGCGAAGAAACAGATGCGGCACCCCGGCGGCATGATCTCGATCCGGCTGCAGGGCGGCATCCCGGCGGCTCACGCGTTCATGAAGAAGACCCGGCTGTTCACCCTTGCTGAAAGCCTGGGCGGCGTGGAGTCGCTGGTGTGCCATCCCGCGACGATGACGCACGCCAGCATCCCCGTCGAGACGCGCGTGGCACGCGGCGTGGACGACGCACTGATCAGATTGAGCGTGGGAATTGAAGAGGTCAGGGATTTGGAGAACGATCTAAAGCGGGCAATCGCGGGTTAGCGTGCAGCCCGAAGGAACGCACTATTACGATGAAACACTTGGGCAAAGCAATCGATTCGACTATCGCCAACCGGCCTCGACCCCTCGGCCAGAAAGGTCGCCGATAATCTCGCTGACGCTTTCATGGTCGAAGAACACGGGCACTTTCCCGGGCCCGACATAGACCGCGATACCTTCGCGCACGGCCAGCGCATCCGGGAAGTCGACCTCGTAACGATTGCCGCTCATTGTGGCCACAGTAAACGGCCTGAGCGGCAGTCGGTTCTTAAAGGCACGAATCGTTTCGGTGAATGCGTCACGATTCATCGGTTACCCCTTCAGCGGTGCCCCGGCATCTTTCTTGGTGCCCGGCAATTCCGTTTCCTCTGCCACCTTGCGGTAGCCCAACGAGCGCATCACTTCGAGGACTTCGCTCCAGGTCGGGAACGGGCGGCGGTTTTCGCGCTTGTAGCGCTCCATCGCCTTCATGAACAGTGTTTCTTCATCGGTATAGTCGCGTTCGCAGGTGGTCGGGTCGATGAGCCGCCGGCGTTCGCTGGTGCGACGCTTCTCGGCCGCGTTAGCCCGACGGCGATCGATCGCCACCGGAATGTTGCGCTTGCGGCGTTCGGCCAACTGCTGGGCAGCGAGGGCATCCATTGACAGCCCGTCGGATGAAGAAGACTCGGGAGCCTCCGATTCACCGGGGCCGTGTCGCCGGTCGAGAGACACGGGAAGCGTCTGCTTCCGGCGCTCGGCCGACAGTGGATTGCTCAAGGTTTCGTGGCTGCTGGGTGTGTCCATCGCGAGGTCTCTGAAGGTGTCAATCTTGTAGCAGTGGAGGAAAGTTCAGCAGTATTCCGGCCATGGGCATTGGCTGCGATTCATTGGAATACCCGGTCTCACCGTATTTTGCCGCTTTCCCAGTTCGGTAGTTCTAGCCTAACCGCACTGGAAAGGGTGTCAAGCGTAAACGTATCGGCCCTTGTGTAATAGCTGGTAAAATCGGGAAGAGATTCAGCCGACCACCCTAAAATGTAACGCCTGGTGAAACTTTGCGGTTGACAAGCCAGTGGGCAGCGGAAAATGGGCAGCGGGCCGCCGGAAAAAGTTACAAGTCAGTTCGCAGCCGGCACAGGGCAGCCGAAATCAGAACCCTTGTGGCAACCGGTTGATACTCACCTGAATATCTCATTGTTCCCACTGCCCACTAACGACGTCGACTCAATGCCGCATTCGCCAAGATGATGACGCCGATCAGAATGTACTTGATCTCGACCGGCACGTTGCAGAGGTTCACGCCGTTCTCAAGCAGGCCCAGGACCAGCACGCCAATCAAGGTACCGACCACGGTCCCCCGGCCGCCTGTCAGGGCCGCCCCGCCGATCACGACCGCGGCAATCACGGTCAGTTCCAGCCCCTCGGCCGCGCTGGGGTTGCCACTGTCGCCGTGGGCGAACATCACGATGCCTGCCCAACCGGTCAGCAGGCCCGCGAGTGTATAAACGATCACCTTCGTCCGTTCCACGCTGATACCGCACAGCCGTGCCGTCGCTTCGCTCGACCCGACAGCGAAGATATGCCGGCCCAGAACGGTACATTTCAGCATGAACGCGGTCAGCACGGCCAGAACCAGCAGACTGAGAAAGCCGGGGTTGTAAAGCCTGTTGCGAGACAGGATCTCGACCCATTCGGGCCTGGCACCCACCGGGAAGGCGATTGGCGAACGGTCGGCCAGCCAGATCGCTGTGCCGCGGGCGATGCTGAGCATGCCAAGCGTAACGACGAACGACGGCAGCTTCAGCCGCGTGATGACCATGCCGTTGATGAAACCGCACAGGCCGCCGGTCAGCACCCCGGCCGCGATCGCCAGCAGATGCGTGGCCGGAGATTGGCCCACCGACGCGTGTAGATGGGTGTACACGCGCATCGTCACCACGGTCACCAGTGCAACCACGGCTCCGACGGACAGGTCGATGCCGCCGGTGATGATGACCAGCAGCATCCCCAGCGCGATGATCGCGGGGATGGTCCCTTCGTGGATGAGCACGCGCAAATTGCCAGGGCTGAGGAACGAGGCGAGTTCCCCGTTGATGCCGACCAGCACCGTGAACAGGACGAAGACGGCAGCGAGGCCGATCACCGGCCCGGAGATAGCGGGGAGAGTCCGCGATCGGCCCATGAGAGGTCATCCTGTTAAGCGGGCATCCTCATCAGGATGCCCGAAGTTGATCAGACGATCTTCATCCACTTGCGGCCTTCCTTCGCCAGCATCGCGTCGGAGCATTTGGGCCCATCCGAGCCGATGGCGTAGCTTTCGGGCATCGGGCAGCCTTCGCTTGCGGTCGCGTTGATGAACGGGTCCATGATTTCCCAGGCGCGTTCGATCTCGTCGCTGTGCATGAACAGGGCCGCTTCCCCCTGGATCGCGTCGAGCAGCAGGCGCTCGTACGCTTCGGGCAGGGCACTGTCGCTGAACGAACTGCGGTAGTCGAACGACAGGTCGCGCGGCTGCAGGCGCGTGCGGTCAACTTCGGGAACCTTGGTCTGGAAATTGATGCGGATGCCTTCGTTCGGCTGCAATACCAGCGTCAGCCGGTTGCAGTCGATCGTCTCGCCCGCCGGAACCGGGATCAGCATGTGCGGCGGGCAGCGGAACTGGATCATCACCTCACTGTAGCGCGAGCGCAAGCCCTTGCCCGACCGAAGGTAGAATGGCACGTTGCGCCACCGCCAGTTGTCGATCTCGAGCTTGACGGCCGCGTAGGTCGGCGTGAGCGACTCGGGCTTCACATCCTTCTCGTTGTGATAGCCGGCGTACTGGCCGACCGAGATCAATTGAGTCGCATCGGCCGCGGTGGGAATCTTCACCGCTTCCAGGATCTTGATCTTCTCGTTCCGCAACCGCTCGGCGGTGTACTTGCCGGGGTTGTCCATCGCCACCATCGTCATCACTTGCAGGATGTGGCTTTGGAACATGTCGCGCAGCACGCCGCTGCCATCGAAGTAGGCCCCGCGGTCGCCGACGGTCACCTTCTCCGCCACGGTGATCTGCACGCTGTCGATGTACTGCTGGTTCCACAGCGGTTCGAACAGCGTGTTCGCGAAGCGGAAGATCAGGATGTTCTGGACCGTTTCCTTGCCCAGGTAATGGTCGATGCGATAAATCTGGTCCTCGCGGAACCAGGCGTGCAGGGCCTTGTTGACCGCCTTACCAGATTCAAGGTTGTGCCCGAACGGCTTCTCGATGATCAGTCGGCGGAAGCCGCCGTCTTCGTTGTGGTAACCTGCCTTGCCGAGCTGTTCGCCGATCTGCGGGTACAGTTCGGGCTTCACGGACAGGTAATACAGCCGTCGTCCGCCGGCATCGCCTTCGCGCTTCTTGAGGAACTCGGTCAGGTTGTTGAGCCCCTCGGCCGTGGCGGCGTCACCCGCGACGTAGAACAGTCGCTTCGCGAAGCGGTTCCACGCGCCGGGAAACCAGCTTTCCTTCATGTGCAGGATGGCTTCCTTGGCCATCCCTTCGACTTTTTGCCTGAACTCTTCAGACGTCATCTTCGACCGCGCGACGCCGATGACGTTAGCTTCTTCGGGCAGCAGCCCGGCCATGTCGAGATGGAACAACGCGGGAATCAGCTTCCGGGCCGTAAGGTCGCCCGAGGCACCGAAGATGATGATCGAAAGCGGAGACATGCTTATTCCTGGGTCCTGGAGGATCAGTTCCGAGTTTCGAGTTCCGAGTTCCGGGTTGCAGAGGCGTAGTACCGAATTCGAGTTTGCAACCCGGAACCCGGAACTCCGAACTCGAAACTGTTCGCCCTTCGTGATAGGCTCATCGTAGGAAATCCGGGGCCATTCGGAACTTCTTCATGCGCTGGCGAAATATCCTGATCGGCTGTCTGGTGATCGCGGCGGGGGTCGTGACCGCATTCGCGATCATCGAACGTACGCAAGCTCCGGTCGGTGCGCGTGTGTTGCCGGTGCCGGCCGGCGATCGCGAGATCGCCTGGTTCAACACCACGACCAGCGGCCAATCCTGGGAACGCTTCGTCAAAGGGGTGCATCAC
Organism: Gemmatales bacterium; assembly: GCA_038324795.1. Classification (GTDB taxonomy): domain Bacteria; phylum Planctomycetota; class Planctomycetia; order Gemmatales; family Gemmataceae; genus JAIOQJ01. Next base: position 2,102 of record JBBQII010000070.1, on the reverse strand, counting down.
GCGGCCCGCAACACGCCGAACCTTGAGATCGACGATTCAAGGGCGTTTCAGGAACGGACGACCGCGGTGCCCGAAGTGATCGTGTCGTGGAAGGACCGGCCGGGCAAGCTGCATATCCGCTGGTACAAGCAGACGAACGAGACGAGTGCCGCCCAGTGGCTGGCCGCGCTCGCCCGGCGCAATCCGCCGCCGCTGGCGATCATCGGCGGCGGTTCCAGCGATCGCGCCCGCGACCTGGCCCGCGACCTGAACGAACGGACCGACTGGCAGGGCCCGCGCCCGTTGCTGTTCATTACGACAGCCACGGCCAACGACGTGCTGATGGATGGCGACCTGCAACCGCGCAAACTGACGCAAGTTTACCCGGCCCGATCGTTCCGCTTCAGCTTCAACAATGAACAGATGGCCAAGGCGGTGGTAGATTTCGTCTGGCATACCCCCGAACTGCGACCGCTCGGCGGCATGCCGATGATGAAGGGCGAGCCGCCGTCGCCTATCGTGTTTCCGGTCTACTGGCGGGACGACCCGTATTCGGAAGACCTGGAATCGAAGTTCTGGAATGCCGTCACGCAGGCCACACAGGGCAAGGCCGACCTGCGTCCCGCCATCCAGATCGACTACAGCGTCGGTTCGTTCGACCGGGCCAACGCGTCGGAAGCCTCCGGCGCGCGGACTCTGCTGGAAGAGATCGATATGGAGAAAGAGCAGCGGGCTCTTTTGATCCTGCCGACATCGACGGCACCGGCCCGGCGCTTTCTGCGCACCATCGTCGGCGAGTCGCCCACGGTGGGTCGGCATCTTGTCGTCGTCAACGGCGACGCGATCAGCTTTAACGATGTCTACCGCGATGGCGAACTGCTCTGGAATGTGCGCGACCTGCCGGTGCCGCTGGTGTTCTTCGCCCACCAGAACCCGATCGGCTGGACCGACACGCTGAAGCCGCCCGCGGCAACCGATGAAGTGCTGCTGTTTGCCCGCATGTTCGAAGTGATCGTGCAGACGGTGCTTCCCAACGAGGGCGAACCGCCCGCCGATGCCGATCAGTTGTACGACCGGGTGAAGCAGCAGCGGATCATCCCGTTTGACGGCGACGGCAACCGCAAGGACGGCGACGAGTACGTCGTCTATCTCGCGCCGATCATCACCGAGGACGGCAGAATCCGACCGCGGGCTCCGCTGCAGGTCTGGCGGCGTTCGCGAGGCAAGAACTGGCACGAAGTGGAAACCGGCAGTCCGCTGGAAGCCCCGTACCCGATGCGCGCCACTGACCGGCGCGCGGGGATTGACCCGTAAACATCCGGGATATGGTAGCCCGGTTGCTCCGCAACCTGGTTGTTTCCGGTTGCGGAGCAACCGGGCTACCATTCGTCTGACTGCGACAGCCGAACAAACGCTTCCTTCAGGAGGATTCGACACGCATGCCGAACGCTGCCGCACCCCCGGGCATCTCTGTCTGGCGTTACGTTCGCGCGGTAGTGCCGGCCCTGGTGTTCTGGTGCATCCTCATCGCGGGCGCGGCGTTCCTGCTCTACGATCGCTCACGCTGGAGCGAAAAGTACGACAAGGCCGCCCTGCGCGAATGGATGGAAGAGCGCCGACCCAACCGCAAGAACCTCGACGAACTGATCGACGACTATCTGCAGGAACCCAGCGACGTCAAAATCAATGAGATCCACGACCAGCTCGACGCCATGGTCGAGCCGCTGCAGATGTTCCGCGCCGGGACGCCGTTATTCCTCGATCTGTACTCGATTGAAATCACCTTTCCCGAACGCCCCGACCTGAAGTCACTTGAGTGGCGGGCCCCCGATCAACCGTTGAGGGCGCAGCAGGGCGGTCAACTCCGCCGCGAAGCCGTCGTCGATCATCGTTCGCACAACGGCACGCGCGTCGTCATTTACTGCGAATACCGGATGCACGCTTTCCACAAAGTGCAGCAGGAAGAAGCCCAGCGACAGCGCTGGGTGTGGGCCGTCGCCGGGGTCGCGATCGGCGGCAGCCTGCTGGCGATCCTGTGGGTGTATCTGTTCCTGCGCCGCGAACGCCGGCAGGAGATCGCCGAACTCGAAGCGAACCAGGCACTCGAGCATGCGGAGAACCTG
>JBBQII010000069.1:0-10133 GCA_038324795.1 Gemmatales bacterium | reverse complement strand
CCACTTCCCGCTACGGGGGATGGAATTTGCCTCGCTGACGGCCACAAAATAGTCTACTCCGCTTTCTCCCAACACCACGCAAACAGCAGGTCCCACTCCAGGCGCTGCACGCGTCGCAGCAGTTGTTCGCGGTCGTTGCCTTTACCGCGTTCCGCTTCGCAGTCATCGACGAATGCTACCGGCGTGGTGTACTCATAGCCGACTGCCGTGGTTTCCTCGCGCAGTTGCCCCAGCACCGGGTGAGCCCCCACCCGCCGCCACCAGTACTTGCTGTTCCAAGCATCCGGCTCGCGGCGGTGCATGATGGCGTGCAAGAAGCTGCCGGTCGAGGTGTCGAGGTCCTGGCTGATGCGATGGGATTCATCGAGACAGTCGTGCAGCAGCCACAGGCCGGAGAGACACGCGGCAACCATGTCGGCATCGCGGGCATTCGGAATGAGTACGTTGGGAGAGAGCATCTGAAGAATCGGCAGCGCGGCAGCGTTCGGCATGCCGGGGCCAAGTTCGGGCAAGCGCTCCAGACTGAGCAGCGGATGGATCAGCGACGGGTAGTGGGAAAGTTCGAGTGCCATGCACTCAGTGTGTGCGCCCGGCCCGCGGGTGTCAACCCGCGGACCTTTGCGGAGCATGTCGTTACTTGCCTTTGCCCTTGAACTCCATCTTCGCGTTCGTGACCATTTCCTTTTCTACGGTCAGCGTCATCTTGGTTTCGCCCGACTTGATGAACGGGGCACTGAACATCTTGGTCAATTCGAATTCCTTCTCGACGCCGTCCTTGCCCTTGCGCTTGATCTTGGCTTCCGGATCGACCTTGTAGGTCATGTCCTTGCCATCGACATCGACGGTCACTTTGCCGTCTTCGTACTTCTTGAACACGCCCTTGATTTCCTCGGCGAAGAGACCGCCGACGACAAGCAGCATTGCCACCACGGACGCGACCAGTTTGCGAACCATCATGTATTCTCCGGACGGATGTGAAGCACTGAATACGCCTGCGCGCAGACCCGTTGCCGGCGCGAAGCGACTCTTTGCGGGAGGTTAAACCCGGAGCGGCGAGGAGGGTAGCGAAATGTTTTTCGGTGTGTGTGCAGATCCCGATGGTTCGGAGGCCTCACCATCGGGTTTAGGATCTCGCTATCAGAACAGCTCATCAATCGGCGTGGGGTCGTCCAGCACGTTGACCGGACGGCCGCTGGGGTCGAGCAACTGCAGCTTGGGATCGACGCCGAGTACCTTGTAGATACTGGCGTGGATATTGCACGGTGTCAGCGGGCGGTCCTTGGGGCGCTCGCCGAGGCGATCGGTGGAGCCGACAACAATGCCGCCCTTCACGCCGCCGCCGCCCATCAAACAGAACATTGAATCGCCCCAGTGGTCACGGCCCGGCGTGCCCATACTCATCGGGGCACCGCCGTTGCCGCCGTTGTTCATCTTCGGCGTGCGGCTGAACTCCCCGCACAGGACGACCAGCGTTGTCTCCAGCATTCCGCGATCCTGGAGATCAAGGAACAACGCGGAGACCAGTTCATCCACCTGCGGCAGATACTTCTTGTACCCCTTTTCGAGATCCCAGTGATGGTCCCAGCCGCCCAGGTGGCAGGTGACGAACGTCGTGCCCGCTTCGACCAGTCGCCGGGCCAGCAGAGTGCTTTGGCCCCAGCTGTGTCGGCCGTACTGGTCGCGCACTTTCGGGTCTTCGCTGTTGATGTCGAACGCCCGGCGTGCCGTCGCGCCGCTGACGAAGTCGTACGCTTCTTCCGCATAGCGGTCCATTGCGGGGGCGGTCGCGTTGTTGTCCAGCGATGAGCGCACCGTATCGAAGTGCTTCACCAGCGAGCGGCGGTCTTCGAGATGGTTGATCGTCAGCCCTTTGGCGAGATTGAGGTTCTGCACCTGAAACTTCGTGGCGTTAGCGTCCATCACCGTTTCGAACGGATTCAGGTGGCCGCCCATCATGTGAGCGCCGAAGTAGCCGGGCCGCAGACCGATGCTCATGGCGTAGGGGATGGCCGCGTAGCCGGGCACGCCCTTCTGGCGCGGGCCGCACTCGCGGTTGACGATGGCACCGATGCCGGGGAACTTGCCGCCGTTGTTGGCCCCGCTGACGTTCATGTCCTTGGTCGTCAGCATGCGGTGGCCGCCGGCGAAGTGGTCGCCGGTATCGTGGTGAAGCGAGCGCACCATGGAGAACAGGTGGGCGATCTTGGCCTGCTTCGGGTACAGTTCCGTCACGTCGAAGCCGGGTACGGTGGTGCGGATCGGCTTCCACAACCCGGCGTATTCCTTCGGGGCGTCCGGCTTCATGTCGTACATATCCATGTGGCCGGGGCCGCCGTCGAGCCACAGGAGAATGACGGAGGTTTTCTTCGTCTGTCCCAGCGAGGCGGCGGAAGCTTCCTTCGCGCGCAGCAGGTCGGGCAGGCCCAGTGAAGCCATCCCCGCGACACCGATCGACAGAAAGCTGCGGCGTGACATGCCATCGCAGTAGCGCGTTGACTTCCCGAGTTGCATCTGGAACATGTGGGATCTCCGGCGGGACGAGTCAGGCGGGAACAATTCGGCAGATAAAGGGAAGGCTATCATTCTTTTCGGTTCGATACAATCAGAAAGATGAGAGTGCCAACCGGATTTCGTCAGGGATGAACTCATGCGAAATGCGATGCTCGTCGTGCTGCTCGCTCTGCCGGTCGGCTGGTTCGTGTTCGGCCAGCAGCCCGCCCCGGCCCCCGCACCCGCGCGCGAAAGCCTGACGAGTGCCGAACTCGGCAAGCTGCTGAAAGACATGGGCTATGAGCCCGAGGCGCTGACGCCCGAAGTCTGGCAGGTGGCCATCACCCGCGATGGCTGGAAGGTGCACGTCATGCTGTCGCTCGACGGCAACGGTGACCGGCTCTGGTTCGAAAGCAAGTTCGCCGTCATCGCCGACCCGGATCTGGTGCCCGCGTCCGCGTGGTTTCGGCTGCTGGGTGCCAACGAGCGCATCGGTCCCGCCTACTTCGCATTCGATCGCAATGACAACCGCATTCACCTCTACAAGACGTGTGACAACGTCGGCATCGCGCCGATCCGGCTCAAGAAGGAACTCGAAACGTTTGACGGTATTGTCCGCAAGACGCAGAACCTCTGGCGGGCAGAAAACTTCATGCCGGCTGAAACGCTGCCTGTTGTTCCGCGACCGGTAGAAATTCGTAAGCTCTCGCCCGTGGAAGGGAACTGGCGCATCACCCGCATCGAGACCCGGGGCGAGTCGGTTCCCGAGGATAAGCTGACCGCCACCAAGCCGACGGTCACTATCCGTGACGACAAGGGCGTCATCAAAACGGGACTGGAACCGGACAAGAACGTGACCGTGAAGGTCGATCCGATGGCCAAGCCGGCGTCGATCGACTTCACGGATGAGAACGGCAAGACAGAGCAGGGAATCTACATCTTCGAAGCAGGCCTGCTGATCATCTGCGTGGCCGGCCCCGGCGAGGACCGCCCGCGGCAGTTCATCACCGATCCCAATAACAAGTTCTGGCTGCTGGTACTGAAGAAGGATGAGCGCTAGCAGAAGTCGCGTGGCCGCGTTCGCCAGAACGCGGGGTAGAAGTGACGCAGCCGCGTTCGCCAGAACGCGGGGCGGGGCGGGATTCAAGGTTTCGCACCCGCGTTCTGGCGAACGCGGCTACGTGCAGATTTTGCATTCCACCTCCCCGTCGCGTAAAATACCATCATCTCATCTCGTCGTGGGGGTGCATCATGTCTCCTGCTGAACGCGAACGTCTGCTTGCCGATGTTGAATCCTTTTGCACGGACATCCGGCCGATCGAAGAACTCTGCTATGCCGAGCATCAGTTCAACGATCAGGTGCTACCGCTCGGGCTGAAGCACAATATTCTCGGTATGCTCAGTCCACCCGAGTACGGCGGCCGCGGGGCCGATGCCGCCACGTATCTGCGGGCGCTTGCGCGCATCGGCCGTGAGGGAACGGGGGTCCGCACGTTCTTCTCCGGGCACATTTCGATCGGCTCGTACCCGATTTTGACATGGGGCACGGCCGACCAGAAGCAGCGCTACCTGCCCGCAGCCGCGAAGGGTGAAAAGGTGATGGCCTTCGGCCTGACCGAGCCGGACGCGGGCAGCAACCCGCTCGAGATGACGACAACGTGGGAACGCAAGGGCGATCGCTTCGTTCTCAACGGGGTGAAGTACCTGATCTCCAACGGCGGCATCGCTGATGCCGTCATTGTCTTCGGCTATCCCGCAAACGTGCCGGCGGGACAGTCGCGGCGCATCAGCGCCTTCATTCTCGATACCCGGCAGGAAGGGTTTGTCGTCGAGAACCTGACCGCCAAGATGGGGATGCCCTCAGCCAACACGGCCATGTTCGAAATGCGTGACGCGATCATCCCCGCGAACAACATGCTGGGTGAGGAAGGCGATGGCTTCCGCGTCGCCATGGGGACGCTGGTGGCAGGGCGTCTGAGCGTTGCGGCCGGTTGCCTGGGAGTCATCGAAGATTGCCTGACGGAAGTGATCGACTACTCCAAAGTGCGTGAGCAGCACGGCAAGCCGATCGCCAGGCATCAGTTGGTGCAGGAGCATATCGCGCATATTGAAATGGATCGCGTGATGGCCGACGCGATTGTGATGAAGGCCGCCGAGGCGAAGGACGCCCTGACCGCGAAGCCGGGCGACAAAGAGCGGGCCCGCCAGGCCGATCTGCTGGCCGCCCAGGCAAAGCTTTATGCGTCGAACGCCGCGTGGGATGCCGCCGACCGGGCGGTGCAGGTCTTCGGCGGCCGCGGTTGGTCAACGCTGTACCGCCCGGGCCGGCACCTGATGGATACACGCGTCTGCCGGATCTACGAAGGAACCGACGAGATCTTGCGTTTGAAGATCGCCGCCGCGGTATTGGGCAAAGAGTACGAGGCGTTCAAGTGAAACGCCCCGTCTGGCGTGCATCCCCCGATGGGATGCACTTCATCGCCGTGCCTGATTCTCAACCACTTCCAACTCGCGTCGATCCGGGTACAGCAAGCTGTACGCGGGCAGTTTCCACTCCGGCACAGTCGGTATCGCGGAGGTGCGTGTCCGCAGCATCTGCACTGTCAAACCGATGATGAGTGTTCCGAACGCCCACAGGTAGGCCCCGTACGCCTGCGCCATCTTTCCCCACGATGAACTGAACACGCCGGCCTGACCGGCCGCGGCAATGCCCGCGGGGCCGATCAGCAGGCTGGCACTCTCGATCACATCGCTGGTCTTGCCCGGGTTCTCGCCGTACAGGCCGGTGCTGGTCGTGTACATCAGCACGGTAGCCAGTACCAGGCACATGCCGACGATCCGCCGGGTGCCGCGTGACCAGTCCACCGAGGAGAATCCGTAGCAGAGGACGGCGAACGGCAGCAGCAGCGTGACGCAGTGGTGTTTCCACGTACGTTCGCTGAAGATCAGCATGCCGATGCAAATCAGCGAGTACTCGGCCGCAAGCCGCCAGCCGCGCCGGGTGACGATTGCCGGCATCCCCTTCACGCGGGTCGGCGTGCGGCATGTCAGCACGACCAGCAGCCCGAACATTACCATGGCCGCCTTGGTGATCAGGCCAGCCATGGTCGGGCTCAGCGAAGCGATATTGTCGTAGCGCAGCGGGACGTACTGACCGTTGATGTAGGTGGAGAACGACGGGGCCGCGGTCAGCAGTCGCGTGACGACGCCGGGCAGCGACTGGTTGTTGTGCTCGGAGGTGATGACGTTGCCGGTGATGAACGGCAGGATCATCACTTCGATCCAACTGGTCAACGCACGCAGGTTCGTGTCCCAGCCGAGGAAGATCGCGGGAACAACGAAGAAGAACGCCACCAGGCCGATGCCTGTCCCGGCGAGTACGCGCCCGGCTCGCTTCCAGACGAAGTAGGCGGCGAACAGTGCCGGCGTCACCTTGCAGGCGATCGCCAGTGCGAGGAACAGTCCCGCGCGCAGGTCGCGCCCCTTCGAGAAGTTCGACAGCGATGCGACAACGAGAAACAGGATGAAAATATTGACGTTGCCGTGCGTCAGGTCGCCGAGGATGGGCCGGATGCTGAGGACGACCGTCAGCAGTTTCGCCCAGGCGGGGAACGGCTTTTCCAGAGTTTCGATGAGTCGAAAGACCGCCAGCAGGCAGTAGGCCGCCATGGCCACCTTGATGTAGAACCAGACGAGCGCACCCAGAAGCGGGTGAATCGTGACCAGTTCGGAAATGGGCCAGAGCAGCACCGCCATGATCGGCGGATTGGGGTAGTTGAACTGCTTGTGGATGTCGTCGCCGGTTTCAAGTTGCTGAATCTGCGGTGCCCAGCGGTTGATGGCCGAACGCCCCTTGGCGGCCTTGGCGCTGTACTGGATGCTGACGCCGACGAAGAACAGCAGCAAGGCTGCGATGAAGACTCGCTGGGCGGGCAGGGACCGAAGTGTAGTGATCATAGCGACGCGTCCATGCGAATGCGGTTGTGCGGGCGGCATCCTTCCGCCCCGGCGGGAAAGGTTACCATGCCCGCCGCATTGCGAACAACCCCGATCGGAGCCGCCCAGGGGCTGTGAGACCGCTTCCACCCGCAGTGTCGCCGGTGGTCGCATGGGTAATTTGTCACAAGCCGCCGCTTCACGCTTGGCGCAAGGCCGTCGTGCACCTTAACGTAAGATGATGGCACAAGGCGACTCGCGATCCTTTCTCCCGCCGCGTGCCGTGGGGCCCACCGCATGAAGACTCACTACGACCCGTGGTATGTGCGCCTGCCCGATGATCGGGTGATGAAGGCCAAAAGCACTGATTCGGTCCGCCATCATGTCGAAGCGGGCAACATCCCGCTCAACAGCATGGCCCGGCGGGATACGCACGACGAATGGGTGTCGCTCGTCTGGATCAACGAGTTCGCCGACCTGGGCGATGGCAACGGCAACGGTCGTAAGCCCCCGCCGAAGCGCGACATGCTGTCGCTGCCTGCCATGAGCCTTCCCGAGATGGATCTTGATGCCAACAGCAAGCCGACTGTATCGGCCCGGCTTGACCCGATGCGGCTGCAGACGGTCGGCATCCGCGGCCTCGTCGACGAACTGATTGCCGCGTTCGACAGTACGATTTCCAGCGGCAAACTGCTGTTCGCCTGCGTGTCGGGCATGATCGGGGCCCTGGTTGTTTTCGTCGCGATCGAGGGTACGCTCGCGGTCTACACGCGGGGGACCTGGCTGGTCGAAGCGATCTTCGGCCTGGTCGTGGGCGGCGTGCTGGCCGTGGTTGCCGCCGTGCTGACCCGGCAAAGCCATCTGGAACTGTCGCGCATGCGGCCGGTGTCGCTGCGGACCGCGGCCGATGCGATCGGGCCGTTCGTTCTGCGCGTATACCTCGGCTATGCCGCGACGATCGGCATGGGGCTGGGGCTGATGATGGTGCTGCAGCACATTCCCTACTGGCTCGAGAAACCACTTCGGACGTCGAGCATGGGGACCCTCAACGCGGTGCTGACAATCATCTGGTCGGTGAGCGTTATCGTTGCCGTGCCGGTCACGTTGCTCATGCTGTTGAGTTTCCTGCTGCCGCCGATCCTCGTGGTGGAAGAGTGCTCGGTGGGCGACGCATTGCGCGAATGGCGATCGCTGATCCGCCAGCACCGGGCGCGCGTGCTGATTTACGAAGGGATGGCCATCGCGCTGGCGCTGGTGGCGTCGCTGCCGCTCGCGATCGCGGTGCGGTTCACGCTCGATCACTTCCAGCCGATGGTCATGAACTGGTTCAGCACGCTGATCCCGATGGTGCTGTACGCACTGGCGGCTGGCCCGGCCCTCGCGTTTCTCGCCATCGCCAACTTGTTCATCTATCTGAATCTCCGCTACGAATACACGGGTACCAAGTGACGAGCCGTAAACCGATCATCGGCATCGTCGGCGGCATCGGCAGCGGCAAGAGCCGGGTGGCCGAGGCATTCGCTGCCCGTGCCGGCCACGTGATCGCCGGCGACCCGCTGGGCCATGAGGCGCTGCGGCAGCCGGACACCCTCAAGCTGGTAGCCAACCGCTGGGGCCGGGACATTCTTGATGAAGAGGGTCAGGTGGTCCGCCGACGGCTGGGAGAAATCGTCTTCAACGATGACGACGAGCGGGCCGAGCTTCAAAAGATCGTTTACCCGTACATCGAACGGCGAGTCAAAGAAGAAATCGCCGCCGCGCAAGTTCAGCCGGCGATTGCGTTTATCATGCTTGATGCGGCGGTAATGCTGGAAGCAGGTTGGAACAATATCTGTGATTCGCTCGTCTATGTGGATGTCCCCCGGGCGGAACGGCTGCGGCGGCTGCAGTCGCAACGGGCGTGGACGGCAGACGAACTGACCCGTCGTGAAGCGGCCCAGTGGCCCGTTGAACGCAAGAAGGCACTGGCTGACTGGGTGATCGACAACAGCGGCTCGGTGGAACAGATGGAAATACAGGTGGCCCTGATTGTTGACCAGTTGAAGAAATCACCGTGAATTCCCGCCTGTTCGAAGCGACAGGGTTCCTCAATTTGGATACTGGCATAGGATGAACGTTTGCGGAATGGTAGGATCCATTCAACCTCCCGCGTCGGACCAGGGCGATCTTCCTACAGCGCGATTCCTGCGCTGCCCCGGTCCACCTAAATCCGGTTTCACGTCACAGGAGTTCCGGACATGGCTGATACGAAGGCAAATGCGAAACCCGCCCGTGCTCCGGCGCGCTCCAAGCCGAAAGCGGAACCTCCTCCTCTTGCGGATATCCAGGATATCTCGTTTGATGAACCGGTGAAGAAAACCGTGAAGGCGACTCCACAGGCGGCTGCCCAGCCCGTTGCGGCGTCGCCGCCCGCGTTGCCGCCCGCGCCGCCCGCGCCCGCCCCTACTGCGCCACCGGTAGCCGGTTTCGTCGGCTACGATGAGGAAACCAACAACCGCTACGAAGAGATCAAGCACGGCAAGACCTACATCATCGAACTGCAGCAGATGTCGATGGTTCAACTGCAGAAACTTGCGCGCGACGAGACGATCGAACGCGACGAATGGATCGGCCTCAAGAAGCAGGACCTGATCTTCAAGATCCTCAAGGAACGCGTCAAGCAGAACGGCCTGATGTACGGCGAGGGGACGCTCGAAATCCTCCCCGATGGCTTCGGCTTCCTGCGCAGCCCCGATTACAACTATCTGCCCTGCCCGGACGACATTTACATCTCGCCGAGCCAGATCCGGCGGTTCGGCCTGCGCACCGGCTCGGTCGTGGCCGGGCAGATCCGTCCGCCCAAGGAGAACGAGCGTTACTTCGCGCTGTTGCGCGTCGAAGCGGTAAATTACCAGGACCCGGACATGGTCACGCAGAAGGTCGTCTTCGACGACCTGACGCCGTTGCATCCGAACTCCCGGTTCAAGCTCGAGACCGATCCGACCGAGATCGACACGCGGGTGATCGACCTGATCACGCCGATCGGCAAGGGGCAGCGCGGCCTGATCGTCGCTCAGCCGCGCACCGGCAAGACGGTGCTGCTGCAGAAGATGGCGACATCGATCATCAAGAACCATCCCGAATGCTACGTGATCGTCCTGCTGATCGACGAACGGCCCGAGGAAGTGACCGATATGCTGCGGACCGTCAAAGGCCCGCGGGCGGAAGTCGTTTCCTCGACCTTCGATGAGCCGGCCGCGCGGCATATCCAGGTCAGCGAGATGGTGATCGAAAAAGACAAGCGCATGGTCGAGTACGGCATCGACGTGGTGATCTTCCTCGATTCGATCACCCGCCTCGCGCGTGCCTACAACACCGAGGCCCCGTCGAGCGGCAAGCTGCTCTCCGGCGGTGTCGACGCCACAGCGCTTTACAAGCCCAAGCGGTTCTTCGGGGCCGCCCGCACCGTGGAGGAGGGCGGCTCGCTGTCGATCATCGCCACCGCCCTCGTCGAAACCGGCAGCCGCATGGACGACGTGATCTTTGAAGAGTTCAAAGGCACGGGCAACATGGAACTGCACCTCGACCGCCGTCTAGTCGACAAACGCGTCTGGCCGGCCATCAACGTCAGCGCCTCGGGCACGCGCAAGGAAGAACTGCTGCGCCCCGAAGACGAACTGAAGTGGATCTATATCCTTCACAAAGTGCTGAGCGACATGAACCCGGTC
>JBBQII010000068.1:0-10156 GCA_038324795.1 Gemmatales bacterium | reverse complement strand
GAAGAACTGGGCGAGAACTACGTTGACGAGAACTTCAACTTCCGCTTCGTTCGCTTCGAAACGAAGTGGCAGGAAGACACCGCCCTGCGCAAGAACATCTTCAACGGGTTCCTGCAAAAGCTCAGGGATGAAGAAGTCTGGATCGGCCTGCGCTGCATCTATCTGGGCGGCGGCACGGGGGTCCGCGGACCGGGCGATGGCGAAATGGAAGCCCAGATCAACAAGGTGCTGACGACATTCACGGCCGTGCAGCGGGAACCGATCAAGGCGAAGATCGGCGGCAAGGAACTCGACGGTTACAAGTTCACCGGTCAATTGAACGACGCGGAAGTCTTTGGCGAGATCCATGCCTTTTCCAACAAGGGGATCGGCTATGTGCTGACGGTATTCGCCGCTGCCGACACTTGGGATGGCCGCCGACCCGATCTGGTCAAGCTGCGCGACTCGTTCGAGTTTGCCAGTGGCCGTGACAAGTGGACCGAGGCACGCACGGCGACCGCGGTCCATTTCGTCGATGGCGGCGACTACCAGATCGAGGACCGCAGCTACGGCCTGTGGGAACGCGCCACCCCCGAGGACGTGCCGATGGACGACGGCCCGAAGAAGCCATCTCCGAAGCGCGGCACCTACATCCGCAACGCGACCGACGAGGACGAGAAAGCGACCATGGTGCTGCGCTGCATGGACCCCAAGACCAAACTGGCCGCCCGCAAGGACTACCTCGCCGACGCGATGATCCTTGTGCTGCCGTCCAGCGTACAAACCATGGAAGACCTGCGCAAGTACGTCCATGATTCATTGATTCGCAAGGAAGAGGGCCGCAAGGTCGACTTCATCTTCGAGGCGATGCAGAAGCAACCGTTCGAGTCGCCGGCAGTGCCAAGCACCATCGGCACCTTCCGGGTGACCAACTCGCTCGACCGGACGCACAAACGGTACTACGCCATGAACCTGTTGAAGATCGGCGATCATACTGTCGCCGTGGTTGGCTGGTGCCCGGAAAAATACTCCGACCTGATGGGGCCGTACATCGTCAGCCTCGTGCAGTCGCTGAAAGCCCGATGAGCCAAGCGAGACCCATACCCATGCGTATCTTGAGCTTTTGCTGCCTGTTCGCCTTGGGATGCACGTCGGCCGCGCCGACGCCTGCTGCCGAGCCGACCGATCTGCGGACGCGCACGGACGGCAGCGATTGGCCCAAGTTCCTGGGGCCGACGCAGGACGGCGTTTCGCCTGAGAAAGGGATCAGGACCGACTGGCCCAAGGACGGTCTGAAACCGATCTGGGAAGTGGCGATGGGCCTGGGCTATGCCCCGCCGAGCATCAGCCGCGGGCGGCTGTTCCACTTCGACCGGTTCGGCGACAACAACCGCCTCACCTGCCGCAACGCGGAGACGGGCAAGCTGCTGTGGAAGTTCGAGTACCCCACCGATTACGAAGACCTGTACGGCTACTCCCCCGGTCCGCGCTCCTGTCCCGTGATCGACGACGACCGCGTCTACATCCTCGGGCCTGATGGGATGCTGCATTGCGTGAATGTGGCCGACGGGGCGATGGTCTGGAAGCTGGATACGCGCAAGGAATACAAGTTCCAGCAGAACTTCTTCGGTGTCGGCAGCGCGCCGATCGTCGAGGGCGATCTGCTGCTGGTGGCCGTGGGCGGCAGCACGCACAAGGGCGAACGACCCAACGACCTGCGCGGCCTGACCGGCAACGGCACCGCGATTGTCGCCTTCGACAAGAAGACCGGCAAAGAGAAGTACCGCACCAGCGACGAGCATGCGAGCTACTCGAGCCCGACCGTCGCGACAATCAACAACCGCCGCTATGGCCTGTACCTCGCCCGCGGCGGCCTGGTCGCTTTCGAGCCGACCACCGGCAAGATCGACTTTCACTACAAGTGGCGGGCGAAGATCCTCGAAAGCGTCAACGCCGCCAACCCGGTCGTCGTGGGGGACAAGGTGCTGATCAGCGAGTGCTACGAGAAGGGGGCCGCCGTCCTGAAGGTGAAGAACGGCGCCATGCCGGAAGTGGTCTGGAACGACGACGAGAACGACTACCGCGACAAGGTGCTGAAGTGTCACTGGAACACCCCGATCCATGTCGATGGCTACGTCTACGGTTCAAGCGGCCGGCACGAAAACGAAGCCCAGTTGCGTTGCGTCGAACTGGCCACCGGCAAGTTGATGTGGAGCCAGAAGGGTCTGGAACGCTGCTCCCTGACGCAGATCGACGGACACTTTCTGTGCATGTGCGAACGCGGCGACTTGCTGCTGCTCAAGATCAACCCGAACAAGTATGAAATCGTCGCCCGCTGGAGTACCGAACTGGACTTCCCCACCTGGGCCGCGCCGGTCGTCGCCAATGGCCTCATGTACGTCCGCGGCAAAGACCGCCTGCTATGCGTTGAGCTGATTCCGAAGAAATAGGGCGATTGCTGATTGACAGCATTGAGTAGCGGTCCGCCCTCTGGTCCCCTCTCCCCCGAACCCGGGGGAGAGGGGGAAAGATCCGAAGGCTTTGCGAAGGGGAGCGCGTCAGGCGTGGCACCGCGCTCCGCTCCGGAAACCCTTCGCGTCGCGGCTAACCGAACCCTGCCTGTTCCACCTCCCCGCGGAGCATTCCATGACATCCCGCCAACTGCGTTTCACGTTCGGCCTCATCGGCATGGTCTGCCTCGGCCTGCTGGCCCGTGCCGCTGATGAGCCGATTGCTCTCACACCGGCGGTCACCTTCAAGGGGCACCAGAACGTCGTCTACTCCGCCGCGTTCAGTCCCGATGGCACCCTCGTCGCCACCGGCAGCTTTGATCAGGCGATCAAGCTGTGGGATGCGAAGACCGGTAAGGAAGTCCGCACCTTCGCCGGCACCACAGGGCATCAGAACCTCGTGCTCAGCGTTGCGTTTTCACCCGATGGCGGCAGCCTCGCTTCGGGGGCATCCGACAATACCGCTCGCGTCTGGGATGTTCCAACGTCCGCACCCGTCCGCGACTTCCCGCAAACCGCCGCGGCTCGCGGCGTCGCCGTCAGCCCCGACGGCAAGCTGCTCGCCGTCCCGGGAGCCGACGGTTCCATCAAGCTCTGGAACACCGCCGACGGCAAACCGGCCGGCAACCTCATCGGCCACCCGGGCGGCGCAACCGGTGTCTCGTTCACGCCCAACGGAACCACGCTCGTCAGCAGCGGGGTCGACGGCATCCTCCGCTACTGGAACCCGGCCACGGGACTGCAACTCGGCCAGGTTGGTGCCCATGCCGGCAGCATCAACGGCGTCGTCACGCTTCCGGGCAACACCGGCATCGCCAGCGTGGGTGACGACGGCACCCTGAAATGGTGGCTGATTCCTCCGACCCCGGCAAGGTTGCTCCCCGGGCATGGCGATGCGGTCACGGCACTGGTGCTGTCGAGCGATGGCAGTCAGGCGCTCACGGGCGGGGCCGACAAAGTGGTGAAGCTCTCGAACGCCGTCAACGGCCAATTGACACGCGACTTCACCGGCGCGGCCAGCACGCCGCAGGCAGTTGCAATGAACTCGACCATGGTTGCCGCCGGCGGAGCCGACGGCAAGCTGACGTTCTGGAAGGTGGCCGACGGCAAACTGCAGGCGCAGGTCCCGGCCCACGCGGGCGGCGTCACGGGGTTGGCATTCCAATCAGGTCAGCCGATCGTGGCATCGGTCGGGGCGGACGGCATGCTGCGCCTCTGGTCGCTGCCGACGAACGGCACGCGCAGCATCGCCACGCCGGACCGCGTTCTGGCAACGGCCACCTCGACCGACGGCAACCGACTGTTTACCGCTGGGGCGGACAAAGTCGTTCGGTCATGGACAACGGCAACCGGCGCTCCGGAACGACAGTTCACGGGCCACACCGCCGCGGTCACCGCACTGGCGTCGCATCCGGACAATACGACGCTGGCGTCGGCCTCCGCCGATGAGTCGATCCGCTTCTGGAACGTGACCAACGGAACGCAGACGGGCCAACTGGCCGGGCACACCGGGCCGATCCATTCGCTGGCACTGGCCGGGCAGGGGAATCTGCTGGCCTCCGCAGGGGAAGACGGCAGCGTGAAGTTCTGGCAGTTGCCGGTGGCCGCGAAATCGCTGGCCCATGCCGACGCGGTCGGAGCAATTGCCCTGTCGAACGACGGCAACCGCCTGCTGACCATTGGCAACGACAAGCAGGTCCGCGTCTGGAACCTGGTGTCAGGCCAGGTCGAACGGACGTACACGGCCGGCAGCGGCGCGATCGCGGCCGCGTGCTTCGCGCCGGATGCCAACATCAACGCCGTGGCCGGGGCCGACAAGTCGCTGACGACATGGAATGCCGGCAAGGAAGTGAAGAAGTTCCCCGCCCTGCCCGCCCAGGCGAACGCGCTGGCATACTCGACCGATGGCAACACGCTCGCGGCCGGCCTGGCCGACAACTCGCTGCGGCTGTTCAACGTCGGCGAAGGTAAGGAGATCAAGAACATCCCGGGGCACACGGGGCCGATCACGGCACTGCTTTACTCGCCGAAGGGCGACGTGCTGTTCTCGGCGAGTACGGATAAGTCGATACGCCTCTGGAACCCGGCCGACGGAGTCGCGAAGGGCCAGTTCGCCCATGCCGGCCCGGTGACGGGCATCGCCATCGCGCGCGATGGCACTCGTCTGGCAGCGGGTGGCGACAAGTCGGTATCGCTGTGGACACTGGCCGACAGCAAACCGGCCGGCACGATCACATTGCCGTCCGAAGTGAAGAGTGTCGGCTTCAGCCCCGATGGGCAGAAGCTGGCCGTGGCGTGCGTGGACGGCAAAGTTCGTCTGTTCGGCATCGACGGCAAGCTGCAGGAGATCTTCGCCCATGAAGGCCCGGCCGCGAGCGTCGTTTTTCATCCCGATGGCAAACGCGTCATCTCCTCGAGCGCGGACAAGACCGCGCGGATCTGGACCTCGACGTTCGTCGGGCAGGGGCATCACACCGGCCCGGTCCGGCAGGTGCTGGTCACACCGCAGGGCGACCGCGCCTTCTCGGTGGGCGATGACAGGCATCTGCGCATCTGGGATGCGAAGACGGGCAAGGAGATCAAGGCGATTCCCTCGCACGATGCCGCGGTAGTTGGCCTTGCGCTGACGGCCGATCTGTCGAAGGCGATCACCGCCGGTGCGGACAAGACCGCCAAAGTGTGGAACGTGGCCGACGGCAAACTGCTGACGACGATCCCGCTGCCCGCGCCCGCGCAGCGGATCGCCCTGGCCGCGAACGGGACCAAGCTGGCTGTTGCCATGACCGAACAGGGGGCCAAGGTCCGCACCTACGACCCGGTCAGCGGCAAGGAGCTTCAGTTACTGGCCGAGCCCGCCGGCCCTGTTCAGGCACTGCAGTTCCTGCCCGATGGCCGAACGCTCGTGTTCGCCGGCGACGACAAGCAAGCGACGCTGGTCGAGGCACTGGTGACGCAGGCGTTGCCGGTTCACGCCGGCGGCGCGATCGGCGTCGCCCTGTTGCCGGCCCCGAATCTGGTTATCACCGCGGGGAAGGACAAGACGGTTAAGCAATGGGATACGACCACCGGCAAGGATCGCGTCATCGCCACGTTGCCTGACGTGCCGACGGCGTTCGCGCTGAGCCGCGATGCGACCGTGGTGGCCGTCGGCGTCGGCAAGACGCTGAAGCTGTTCCAGGTGGCCGACGGCAGGGAGATCGCCAGTATCGCACACCCGGCGGACGTGCTGGCCATCAACTTCAATGCCGACCGTACACGCGTGGTGAGCGGGGCATCGGACAACCTGGCCCGCGTCTTCGAAGTTGCCGGCGGGCGCTTCATGCAGTCGTTCAGCCACGGCGCAGCGGTGCAGGGCGTTGCCTATCACCCGACCCTGCCGCAGATCTTCAGCGCCAGTGCGGACAAGACCGTTTCGGTCGGCACGATCTCGCTGACTCGACAGGTGCAAGTCTCGCCCGGCCCGGTCCGCGCGGTCACGGTGCTCCCCAGCGGGACGCACATCATCACCGGGGCAACCGACAAGTCGGCGAAGGGGTACAACGCCGGCACCGGGAACGAGGAACGGACGTTGACCGGGGCCGAAGGGCCGGTGCATGCCGTGGCCGTGTCGCGCAACTCGGCCACGTGCGCCGTGGCCGGGGCGGACAAAACGATCCGCGTGTACACGATGGTCGATGCGAAGCAGATCGGCAGCATCGCCGCACCGGCCGCGGTCAACGGTCTCGCGTTTCACCCGACGCTGCCGATTCTTGTGGCTGGCTGCGAGGACAAGTCGGTCAATGCGTGGAACATCGCGTTCACACCGGGTCAACCGCTGCCGCCCGAGTTCGGCCGGGCGGTGCAGTCGTTCACCCACGGCGACGCGGTGACCGCTGTCGCCTTTGCCGAGCAGGGGCCTTTGTTTTCGAGCGGCAACGACAAGCTGGCCCGGCAATGGCGCATTGCCGCCGACGGGCCTGTGAAGAACTTCGCGCATCCGGCACTGGTCGATGCGGTCGCCTTCGACCCGACCGGCAAGCTGCTGGCCACCGGCTGCCACGACGGGCAGTTGCGCATCTTCGACATCGAGAAGAACAACACCGTCAACGCGATCGTCGCCCATCAACAGACGATGCCCGAGCAGCGCACGTTCCAGATTTATGCGATCGCCTGGACACCCGACGGCAAACAGATCCTGACCGCCAGCTACGACCGCAGCATGAAGTTGTGGGACCTGACCAGCGGCAAGATGGTCCGCGAGTTCAAGCCGTACCACGACAAGGAGTTCCCGAAAGGGCACCGCGACCAGATCTTCTGCGCGGTGTTCACGAAGGACGGCAAGTTCGTGGCCACGGGGTCAAGCGATCGCATGATCAAGCTGTGGAACGTGGCGGACGGAAGCGTGGTGCGCGAGTTCGCCAACGCGAACATCAAGCAGATGCCCGCCCCCGAGTCGCCCGAGGCGCACCCCGGCTGGGTGTACGGCCTGCGCTTCTCGGCCGACGAAAAGACCCTGTACAGCGTCGGCTCTGCCCCTAAGAATCGTGGCTACCTGGCCGCATGGAACGTGGCCGACGGGAAGATGCTTAGCGCTCAGCAGATCGCCAACGGGCCGATCTACAGTGTCTCGCTGTCGAAGGATGGCTCGCAGTTGCTCTTCGGTTGCGGCTCGGCGGATCGACAGGTCCCCGCCGCCGAAGCGCTGCTGGTTCCCGTGCCGAAGTGAGTTGTTGGTGATGGCGAGTGCGGGAACTACCTCTTATCCACTCTCCCCCGGCTTTGCGGGGGAGAGGGGATAAGAAGTACCGCTGCCTTACGTTCGCGGCTCGTCGTCGAAGTTGCGAGTCACCAGTCGTTGCCGATAACCAGGCCGTCGCGTGGGGCGCAGGCGCGGGCCCAGGTGACGGCCGAGACATTCGCGCCGACGAAGCGGGCGCTGCCGTCCGCGAGGCAGACGGGGATGCCGCCCGGATGAGTTGACCGGGCACGCGTGGTATCGCAGTTCTCCAGAAACTTCGGCCGGACCTGGAACAGATTGCACGACGGATAGCCCGGCCCCGCGGGCATCTGCTCGAAGTTGTTCACGCAGACGACCGGCCGCCACGTCGTGTTGGAATCCGCCCGGAGGCAGCCGAACGTGCCCGACCCGTTCAGGTCATTGCCGGTACCGCAGGCGCGATAACGTTCGGTGATCATGATCGTGTTCGACGTGCCATCGGGAAACGATGCGGAGATCGTCGGTCGCCCTTCAAGCTTCCCGACAGACGGATCGCCGAAGACAAGGTAGTTGGCCGCGTAGTTGCTCGCCGCCCACGGCCCGGCTCCGTCGTTGGTAGTCGGGCTCCTTCCGTTACCACCGGCCGGGTGCGATGGGCACGGAAACATCGGCACCGGCGTACCGTACACGGGTGCCATGCCGACCATCGTGTTCATGTCGCGGTTGGCGGCGTTGAAGAGATTCTGCTGCTCGATGTACGGCAGCAGCCAGAAGAAAACGGTGGGGCCGATCGCATCCTGGGACGGCCCGGCTTGGGCGATCCGCGAGGTCGACTGCAGCCCGCCGGGGTTGTCGCGGTCGTGGACGCACAACGGCGGCATGCCACCCTCGTTCTGGTCGAGGTTGTGCAGGCCCAGCCCCATCTGTTTCAGGTTGTTCAGGCAACGCACACGGTTGCCCGCTTCGCGCACCTTCTGCACCGTCGGCGGCAGCATGCCGATCAGAATCGCGATGATGGCGATCACCACCAGCAATTCAATCAACGTGAAGCCACCACGCGAAGTTCGTCGCGAATCGTCCATCCGACGCACTCTCAAGACGGGACAACGCGGGGGAAATGATCACCCGATGGTAGTCTAATTGACGTGAACTTTCAACTTTTCAACAGGGGAGCAGCACGTCCCGGCGGAAACGGTGACGCCCAAGCCGCTTGCGAGAGGTCTTTCACTGACAACGTCTCTCTCACCGGTTGGGCAGTCTCTCTCACCGGATGGGCGGTCATTATCACCAGTCAGGCAGTCTCTCTCACCTTTTGGAAGGTCATTATCACCGTTTGGGAGGTCATTATCACCGTTTGGGCGTCATTATCACCGTTTGGGCGTCTCTCTCACGGAGGGTGTGGGTGAAATGAGAACGACGTTGAACCACGGGACTTCGGCTGTATCAGTACGATCGTGCGAACACCACCCGACCGGCACTCGGCTTGCCCGTCACCATGCAGGTACCGGCTTCCTTCGGTCGATCGAACGGGATGCAGCGGATGGTTGCCTTCGTCTCTTCGGCGATTTTATCTTCCGTCTCGCGGGTGCCGTCCCAGTGGGCCCAGATGAAGCCGGGTTCCTCGATCAACTGCTTGAACTGCTCGTAGCTGTCGGCACTGCGCATGTGTGAATCGCGAAACGTCTTGGCCCGGTTGAACAGGTTGGCCTGGATCTCCCGCAGTTTCTTGTCGATGAAGTCGGCCGCGCTGTCGAGCGGCACGCCCATCGTCTTGCCTTCCTTGCCGGGAATATCGCGGCGGGCGACGACGCACGCTTGCTTTTCGAGATCCTTCGGCCCCAGCTCGACGCGCACCGGCACGCCGCGTAACTCCCACTCGGCGAAGCGGTAGCCGGGCATGTGTTCGAAGTCGGTGTCAACCTTTACGTTCAGCGGTTGGTAGCCGTAGAAGTCGTCGCGTGGCAAGTTGCGAAGCGACGCCGCAAGCGTCTGCGCGGCGGCGATGCTCGGGCCGCGTTCCGCTTCGTTCTTGCCCAGAGCGCAGATGACGACGTGTATGGGGGCCAACCGGGGCGGGACCACCAGGCCGTTGTCGTCCGAGTGAGTCATAATCAACCCGCCGACCAGCCGGGTCGAGACACCCCAGCTGGTCGCCCAGGCATGTTCGCGCTTGCCCTGTTCGTTCTGGAACGTCACGTCGAACGCCTTGGCGAAGTTCTGCCCCAGCATGTGGCTGGTGCCTGCCTGCAGCGCTTTGCCGTCCTGCATCATCGCTTCGATGCAAAGCGTGTAGTCGGCCCCTGGGAACTTCTGGCCGTCGCTCTTGGGGCCCGTGAGCACCGGCATCGCCATCCATTCCTCGGCGAACTTGCGATAGGCGTCCATCAGGATCGTCATCGCTTCGTCTTCTGCTTCTTTCTTCGTCGCATGCGCGGTATGGCCTTCCTGCCACAGGAACTCGGTCGTGCGCAAAAACAGCCGGGTGCGCATCTCCCAGCGCACTACATTGGCCCACTGGTTGATGAGCAGCGGCAGGTCGCGGTAACTCTGGATCCAGTTCTTGTAGGTGTTCCAGATAATCGTTTCGGACGTGGGCCGAACGATCAGTTCCTCTTCCAACTTCGCGTCCGGATCGACTTCGATCTTGCCGTTGACCGATCGCAACCGGTAGTGCGTGACGACCGCGCACTCCTTGGCGAAGCCCTCGGCCATCTGCTCTTCCTTCTGGAAGAAGCTCTTGGGGATGAACAGCGGGAAGTAGGCGTTGACGTGCCCCAGCGACTTGAACAGGCCATCGAGTGCCCGCTGCATGTTCTCCCAGATGGCGTAGCCGTTCGGCTTGATGACCATGCAGCCGCGCACGTCGCTGTTCTCGGCCAGGCCGGCGCGGTTGACGATGTCGAGGTACCACTGGGAGTAGTCCTGCTCTCGGGTCGTGATCTTGTCGGCGGCCATGCGCGCTCCTCGTGTG
>JBBQII010000067.1:0-10168 GCA_038324795.1 Gemmatales bacterium | reverse complement strand
GACCAGAAGGCTCAACCATGTACTTGAGGAAAATCAATACGCCAGGAAGTCGACATCGCCGAAGTTGATCTCCGCCAAGGCGAGCGCATCCTGCACGTGCCGACCCGAGCGCTCCATGCCGGCCTCGATCAGCCGTTCGCCGAGCGCCCGGATGCGGGCCGTGAACTTCGGCCCGCGTCCACGCAGGATCGGCAGTACGCGCTGCTGCAGCACGAAGTCGACTGCGCGCTCGGGCGGCAGCAAACCCTTCGAATTCGCCAGGTACCGCTTCACCGCGTCCAGCACCCGCGGCGACAGGTCGATACCCGGGCCCCAATCGTCCCCGGATTTCTTCAACAGCGACAACAATGGCTCGATCAACTCCCAATGCGATTCCGGGCACTCGTCGGGTTTGCGGACGAAACGGTCGATCAGTTGCCCGGCCAGGATGCCCTTGCTGATCACCGGTTCATTCATCGCGGTCGTGGACGAGAGCACATCCCGCATGCTCAGGAAGATCATGCCGGTGCGGTCGAGCAACCGCGGGCTGAGCCGTTCGGTCGTTTCGTCGTAGTTGATTGTTCCCCAGAAACTGACGTTCGGATGCAGCCGCAACTGGTCGATCGGTTTGTCGTTGACGCCGGCCTGGCTGCTGGAATCGTACAGGCGGATCGTTCGGCCCTGCTCCACGGGGCGCGTCAACACCTGCAGCAACTGGGAGAAATAGTACTCGGGGGCCGCCAGGTTGAACTCATCCATCAGCACGACGTAAAGGCCCTGTCTGCCCTGTTCCCAATCGATCTGTGCTTGCAGCAGCCGCGTCGCCAACCCCGTGGGGCCGGGATCGTAACGGTTGTGGAACGTGTCGAAGAACCCGAGCAGGTAGCGATCGTCCGACCAGGTGCGCCGGACGGCGATCTCGATCAGCGCATTGCCGTGCCCCATGGCCCGCGCGAGCGCGCCGACGACACTCGACTTGCCGTAGCCCGGCGGGCCCATGATCAGGTTGAGGGCGGATGACTTCAACGTGATGAACAGATTGGCGAGGAAGTCTCGCGTAAAGTACAACGATTCGCTGGCCAGTTCCCAGGCCAGTTGATCGACGAATGCCGTCTCGTCGGCCAGTGCTTCCAACTCCTTGGTCGGTCGCGGGATGGCCGGCTTGCCCCAATGGGCGGCTGGGGTCGACGGCGATTGCGGCCCGCGCTCGGCCGAACCTTCGGAAACGACGACGGCCGGCCGAAAGCCCGAGGCAAGCGCGGCAAACATCGGCAGTTCGCCCTGCAGGCGCTCGGTCAGACCGCTGACGCCGTCCTGCATCTGCTTCTGCAGCGCGTCGACCGCCGTGGTCGCCGAGGACTTTCGACGATCAAGTTCGTCGATCTCCTTGCCCAGCACAGCGACGCGCGCCTGGTGCTCCGCCTTCAGTGTGTCCGATTCCTGCTTGAGGCGGTACTTCTCCTTCGCCTGGTCCTTCTTCAGCGTGGCGACCTCGGCATCGATCTCCTTGGCACGGCGTTCCACTTCGCGGTTGATGTGCTGATCGAGCAGTCGCTTGCCTTCCGCGGTATCCAGGAACCGGACGGCTGCCAGCCCGCGCTCGTTCTGCAGGACATCCAGCGTGCCGAACAATGTCGACAGCCGCCGGCAGCGCTGCTTGATGATCTCCGAATTGACGTCCTGCAGATACTCCGGCGCGGTGCGGAAGACCTTGATCAACTTCTCGTCGACCATCGGCATTTCCCGCCAGCGCAGGTACCACTCGGCCAGGTCCGCGGCCGAGAGGCGATCGTGGGCTTTCTCCGACCGGGCCGTCATCACCGGGCCGGAAAGGAGATAGATCGGGTTGCGGGCGACCGCTTCGTCGTCTCGATTCTCATGCTTGAACGTCAGCCGTTCGAGCTTATGTTTCGCCAGGTCGCTCTCTGCGAATTCATAGACACTGTGGTCCTCGCTGAAGGAGGTCCACTGAATGCTGTCGAGCCCGTCGCCGCCCGGACGGCGGTTCACCTTGACGCGTTTCAACGGCCCGTAATAGCGAAGCTGATGGCGGACATAGAACACCGGCGACACATTCTGACCGGGCAGGCGGATCAGGCCGTTGACGGCGGCCGGGTCGAATGTCGTCACATCAAGCACGCTGGCAACTTTGAAGTCCGGCAGTACCGATTCCAGGTTGGTCTGGATGTCGAATGACAGGTAGTACGATTTGCCCTGATAGTATTTGTCGTTGCGCTTCGGTCGAACCAGGATGAAGTCCCATTCAATCACTTCGCCGCGATTGACAAGAAATACATAACCGGGGTCGGGAAACAACGCCACCGGATCGGTGACCAGTTCATTTCGGGATGTGCAGTAGATCGGGATGGCGCTGCCGACAAGACCGCCTTTTTGCCCGTAGGCCGACCAACTGGTAACGACCGCCAGAAACTCTTCTTTTAACGGATCAATGAGCATGGATGCAGTACTCCGGAAAGTTCAACGATAGGGCAGGCGGGACATGGCGACGCCGGGAGGGAGATGAGAAGGATATATGAACGAAACACCCCGTGCCAATGCGACACGGGGTGTTTGAAGTGTTTACCGATACTGAAGCATCGCATTTGCAACGCCGCGAGCGGCGTCAATCGCTACTTCACTTCTACCTTCAAATCGATCGGGTTCCCCTGCGAGGGAACGATACGCAGGAAGAAGGTGCCCTTCGTCGGCCCGGCGGTCACGTCGAACTCGGCCTTGGTCGCGTCGTCCTTCAGAATGACCGGCGACGGAGCCACCTTCAGGCCGGAGTTCGCGGGCAGTTCGAAGCGGAGGACCGGGTCTTCGGTGATGGTCTTGGGCATCTTCAGATTCAGCGACACCTTCACCGACTTGCCCGCTTCGACCTCCACGTCCGCCGGCTTCGGCAGGAACTGGATCCGCAGCAGATCGTCAGTGATTGCTTGTTCCACCTTCTGCAAGTCATCCCGGGTCAGCGCGACTTGCCCATCGAGGATTGCCTTGATCTGCAGTGCGAGCTTGTTGAAGCCGATCGAATCGCCCATTTCCTTGCGGATCTGCCGCAGGGCATCGAGCAGTTGAATGAAGCTCTGCTGGGACACAGCCCCTTGCGGGATGGCGATGTCGGGCCGGCCCTGGCGCAGGATCTCGTAGAACTTGGACATTTCGTTGGCGGCGTTCGGGTACTCCTTCGCCTGCACCACCCGCAGCGGGTCGACGATCTTCACGCTCAGGTCATTGGTCAGCTTGTCGGGGAAGCGGTTCACTTTGTACTCGCGCTGGATGCGCAGGTACGAGGTGTAGACCTCGTTGGTGGCCGTGCGGGAGTTCGAAATCGCGTCCAGAATCTTCTCGATGCGGTTCTGCTCGAAGACGGCCGTCGAATCGCTGATCGTCCGCACGCGGCTGATCACGCCTTCGAGGTCTTTCTGGTGCTTCTCAAGTTCGTTGATCAACTCGTCGAAGCGGCGGACCAGTTCGGCCTCTTCCTTCGAGATGTACGTGTACAGTTCCTGCTCGCCGACGATCTTGAACTCCAGTGTCTCCGCGTTGCGGGCGACGCGTGCCTGGTCGGCGGCCACGTTCGAGTCAGTTGCCTGCACGTCCAGCACCAGGCGATAGCCGGGGATGATGCCGGCCGAGTTTTTCTCGCGCAACTGCGGCAGCGACTTCAGCAGGTCGAACGTCAGCGGCGTATCGAAGTCCTTGAACGAGAACTGCTTGAGCACGGGCGAGACATGATCGTTGCCCAGAGGGTTGCCGAGCTTCTTCTTTACGTCCTCAATGCTCATCTGCGTTGCGCCGTTGGCGAGGCCCTGGGCGTTGTCGAACGCGGTGATCGGCATGCTGCCGAAGTTCGGTGCCTTGCGGATCGCTTCGGGCATATCGCGATTGATGATCTCGCGAATGATCGGCAGCGTGCGCGTCAGTACTTCCTTGCGAAGCACGATATCGCCGATGCCCGGGATGGCCGGGGGATTGATCATCGACCATGCGGTTTGCTGTGTCAGTTCGGGCAGGTAGGCCGGGTTGACGATCGGCGAGAACTCGTAGGTGAAC
Organism: Gemmatales bacterium; assembly: GCA_038324795.1. Lineage (GTDB taxonomy): Bacteria > Planctomycetota > Planctomycetia > Gemmatales > Gemmataceae > JAIOQJ01. The sequence continues at coordinate 6,133 of JBBQII010000067.1, read as the reverse complement.
TCGAGCTTGTGCAGCCCGTGTTCGTCGACGATGTTGCTTTCCTTCGCGAACGGAATGTCCGCCTGCGCGGTGCAGACGTAGAAGGTGCGGTTGTTTTCCTTGATCTGCCGGATAACGTCAACGAACAGGTTCACGCTGGGCAGCTTGTCGTCGATCGGTCGCAGGGTGTACGACCGGGTCGAGACCATGTTGTCGATGTCCTTCATCGTCACGTCGAACGTGAAGAGGCTTTTGACACCCGGCAGTGTCGGCCCATCGGCATCGGGTTTCGTGGCCAGCAGTTCGGCGAGCGACTTGCCCTTGGAACCGAAGCGGATGGTGAAGGAGCGCCCGTCCTCGGAAATCGCGAGCGGCAGCGGCTTGATGTCATCCTTGGTGGCGACGCCCGGGAATTCGACCGAGCGCGGTGTCAGGTTGACTTCGACCAGTTTCTTGTCGGCAGTGGACGTGAATGCCACGTCGCTGCCCTGGGAGAAATCGGGCAGGCTGAACGCCTCGGCAGGGGACGCGAACGTCAGCGGCGGGCGTGCCTGCTTCATTTCGCGGAGGGCCACCCGGCGTTCATCGATCGTGTTGACGCGCGGCCCTGCCGGCGGCAGGTAGTAGAAGTAGGCGGGGCGGAACTCCTGGTAGGTCAGCGATTGCAGCTTCGGCGGCGAGACCAACACCACGCTGCGCGGGTCGGTCTTCAGCGTGCGACCGGCCACGGTTGCCTCGGCGACCAGCGGCACGAACTTCTCTTTCGGCTCGCCGTCGGCCGGCTTGGCCGACGGCATCACCGCGAATGTATCGTCGAGCTTCACGGGTTGTTCGAGTTGGAAGACATTTGGCCGGGCGGACATCGGCTTCAGGGCGCTGCGGCCGCGGAACTTGCTGTCGTTGTTGCCGTAGACCAGTTCTACCTTATCGGGCGAGTTGACGTGGCGCACCAGCCGGCCGCCCCGCTTCGGGCTTTCAGCGATCGCTGCAAGCGACTGCTTCAGCGTCGCGAATGCGTCAACCTGTTCCTGCGTCAGCGACAGATGATCGGCACTTTCGACCGCGGCGAAGACGAGGTCAACCGTGGCATCGTCGCGCGTCGGCAGTTTCAGCCGGGTCTTGTCGAAGCCGACCGGCGAACGTTCGTCGCCGCTGGAAATCGCGATGATGTACTCGTTGATGGCGTCGAGCGGCAATTCGGGCACTTCCTTCGCATCGACGATGCGCGGCAGGTCGCTCCAGCGCAGGGGCCGCCAGCGGCCGGGGATGGTGTTGTCGGCAACAATCCAGGTTGTGAAGAGCGCCCTTGCGTTGATGGTGCGGTTGTTCTGCACGCGCTTCTCGTCAACCGGGAAGTCGAGCCAGTCGACGAAGAACTCGTCGCGCGGCCAGCGTGTGTCGCCGAACTTCAGGTTGCGATCGACGCCGATGTCGGCCACGTGATAGGCGCGCCAGGTGTACTCATCGAGCTTCACCGAATTGAGCTTGTTGATCGAGTAGTGATACCCGACCGCGGTCGCCCCCAGGCAGAGGACGCCGACACCCAGCACGACCCAGCGCAGGCTCGATTGGCGCTTGCGCATGCTGACCAGCAGGCACGGTACCATGAACACGAAGATCAGCCCGAGCGCGACGATGCCGTTGATTGTCAGCATCATCCAGACTTCCCGGGATGGCACCATGTCGATCAGCGAAAACAGCACGGCCACGGGATACGTCAGCAGCAACACGAACAGGCTGACGCCGACGAGCGTCCAGGCCAGCATCACCAGCCGCCACCAGTTGAAGACCGACAGCACGGGGACCTGATCAACGCGTTCCTTGGCATCCTTCATCGTCTTGACGATCATGTCGACCGAGTAGCCCTGCTTCTCGGCCCGCTTCAAGTCGGCCAGTTCGATGGCGGTGATGAGCCGATCGCCGAGCAGTGCAGGGAACCGATTCTCGAGCACCATCGCAAGCGACGCATTGCTGAAGTCGCGGAACAGCCGACGGAAGATGTACCAGACGACGATGCCGGTGATCGCCAGGCCGAAGATCGCCATCATGATCCAGCGGACCGGCGGCGCGGCATCGAGCATGTCGACATTGCTGAAGTGATGAAGGCTGTAGTCGAGCGCGATCGAGAACCAGAACCAGAGACAGCCAAGGATCAGCGCCAGCACAATCCCCTCGACGAGGACGTAGCCGCGGATCACGCGTCGAAGCCGGGCGAGAGGGTGGTAGGCACGCTGTTCCATTGCGCTCGATCCCGAGTTGTTAACCTGTTCAGCCATGTGCCTATCCTGGTGCGAATCAGTCGATGAAATTCCGTCTAGCCGCGACGCGGAGGGTTTCCGGAGCGGTGCGAGGGGAGACACGCTCCGCCCCGGAAACCTTCCGCGTCGCGGCTAACCACTACGCCAGCTTCAACATCTTGCGCGACAGCCATTCGAGCGACAGCAGGCCGATGCAGACAAGCATCCACAGCGCGATGGTGTGGTTCTGCTCGCTGCGGCCATTCATCCGATCGTACCACCCGGTCATCCAGGTCGGGGCGGTCGGGCCGTTGAACCAGACCGGCTCGATCTTGAACCGGTGAACCTCCGGCTCGGTCAGCGGGTTCTCGATCGAATTCACGCGTCCCGGAAGAGCATCGGGAATCGCATTCATCGATTCGGTATCGGTGAAGCGGTAGGCCATCCGTTTACCGTCGAGCTTCGGATCGCTGAATGCGCGATCGCTCAGCGTCTGATACGCCTTCGGATTGCTGTCCATGCGATCGCGGACTTCGTCGACCTGGGCCGAGATGGCCGCCAGCGACAGCATGTCGGGCTTCACATTGGCCAGTTCGGTCGGCAGCGGCTTGCGGATCGTGAACTTCACCGAAAGCACTTCGCTGCTTTCCGGGATGGGGGCATCGAGCCGCCATGTTCCGGTCGGGAAGTCTTTGGCCGTGCCGCGAAGCTGTTTCTGCACTTCTTCGAGCTTCAGACGGTCTTCGTCGACCTGGATCAGCGTCACGTCCTCGCGATCGCCGACCTTCACCACGCGTTCCACAACACGCAGGGCACGCTTGACCGGGAAGTTGCCGTCCTTGGTGGTTTCCTTCTCTTCACGCTTGGTGCGGTTGAGTTCAATGGTCCACATCTTCAGGTAGTCTTCGCGCAACTTGGCGATCTGTTCGTTGCTCAGCGGGTCCTTGCCGTCTTTCTTGGTCAGGGCCATGTCCGGGTAGTAGTCGAGTTCAATCGGCCGGAGAACAAACTTCGGCTTGGAGTTCGCCGGCAGCCCCTTCAGGTTTGCATCGAGCAGATCGATGTGCGACCGCAGTGCCTGGCCGGTCTCGAATTCGCGGGACATCAGCATACGGCCGCGACGGTTCTGCTTCTTGCGGCTGCCCGATGCCAGGAACCGTGACATCTTCACCCAGAATCGTTCAAAGAAGACATCTTTGAACTGGCGGAACCGCCACATTTCGGACGAACCAAGAAAGGCCGTCATCCCCTGGCCGTACTTGTAGGTGACCAGGTAGGGCGGGTCCTTGCGGTCGAACGTGTTGTCGCTGGCCTGCGGTTCCAGGTAGCGGGCAACCACGGTGGCACCGGCCTTCACGTCCTTGATCGGATAGTAATCGTAGAAGCCGCGCTTCAGATCGGCGGTGCCGGCCTCGGCGCGCGACGGCTTGCCGGTGAAGAACGGTTCCCAACCGGAGAGCATGTCTTCGGGCTTGTCGTCATCGAGGCGCAGAAAATCCATTTCGGGCGAGGCACCGGGGAACTCGATCCGCCGGAGCACGTTGCGTTCCTGCCGCGGCTTGCTGAGGACGTTGTCGCCCAGCATGACCGGAAAGATCTCCAGCAGCGGGTCGAGACGTTTCTTCACTTCGCTGTCATCGTTGAAGGTCAGTTTCTTGGTGTTAATCGACCCGGCCACATGCAGCAGGCCACCCGCCTGAAGGTCGACCCAGGTGCGCAACAGCGTTGCCTGTTCTTCCGTCAGCACGGTCCAGTCGGGGTCGAAGGCGATGATAACGTCATAACGGGCCAGGTTCAGCCACTTGGTCTCGGGCGTCTCGGCCGGGTCGTCTTCGACCTTCAAGCGATCCGGGAAGCGCGGCAGATGGCGGAACTTGTCATCCAGGTAAGTGATGCTCTTGTTGTCGAGGAACTGGCCCGCTTCGTTCTGCAGGCAGACGCTGACATCGGCCTTATCGCGGATCAACTGCGTCAGCAGGAACTGGAAGTCGCGGTTGGCCGTCGATGCAACCAGCAGGATTCGGACCGACTTCTTCTCGACGATGATCGGCGTCAACTCCGTGATGAGCTTCTCTTTCGCGTCGGCCTTGCCTTCTTCGCTGACCTTGGGCGTGATCGCCCGGGCCTTCCAGATGCCTTCGGGCAGTTCCTTGTCTTTTTCCTTGCCGAGCAGCTTCAGGATATCGGGCGGATTGATCGTCCATTCGGACTGGCCATGGGGCGGTTCGCTCTGGTCGAACGTGACCTGGCCTTCCATCACCAACGGCACTTCGGAGTTGGGCGGGAACAGTTCCAGTGTCACCGGCACGGTTTCGCCGCGCATGTTCTCGCCATCGACTTCGACGATGATCTTGAAGGCATCGTCGGGCGGCGTGCGGTCGGGGGCCTGCAGATCGGTGATGCGCACCAGCTTGATGTCACGATGCTGGCCGATGCCGACCGTGATGATCGGAATTGATTCCTTGCGGGCCAACCGGTGCAGGTTGTCGAGCGCGGGGTTCTGCTTCGGATCGTCCTTCGCCACACCGGCGCGGGCGTCGAGCCCCGTGTTACTCCGGCCATCGCTGAAGACGATGATGCCATCGAGCATATTGTCCTTGTCGGCCATCAGCGCGCTCGAAACGGAGTCGGCGACGTTGGTTCCCTGCGTGATGGTGCGGGCCACGTCGATGCGCTTCTTGGTCGCTTCCAGATTGGAGCGGAAGCGTGCCGCGTCGTCGCCGGTCAGCTTGACGCGGGAGACGATGTCGTCCGACGGGGCGTTCAGGTAGTTCATCGCCCATTCGTAGTTCGATGCTTCAAACGGGAAGTCAGCCACGGCCTCGGCACGCCCCTCGGGCGACAGGTTGTCGAGCAGGCGCATCTTCAGGTCGGTCCCCTTCGTCACCGACTTCGGATCGGCGATCTGTCTGCGGACCTTATCGAGGTTCTCCGAGTAGATGGCGACGTCCGCGGCCGGCAGCTTGATGCGCGCCAGGATCGCCTCGTTGTTCGGCTTGAGGTATCCCTCGGCCCAGGCGACATCGCCCGCTTCCAGCTTGAAGTCGGAGATGACCGCTTTGCGTGCCTCGGGGCTCAACCGCCGCAGCACATACGGTTTGAAGTCAGTGTACGCGGCAAAGTTCTGCCAGTCGATCGTGGTCCACGGTGCGAGCAGAACCTGTTCCTCGAACCCCTGCAGGTTCTTGATCTGCTTGCGCAGGAACGGCGTGACGCGCGACTTCCCGGCACCTTCGGCATCGGTCGATTTCTCGAGCGTGAACAGGGCCGGGTCATCGCGATCAAGGGTGGAGGCGAAGCGGTAGATGTGTACCGGGTTCTTCTCGGCCAGGCGGTGCATGAACTTGATGTCTTCGTCGGTCAGGAAGTCGATCACCTTCTGCAGGCGCGTGCGGCGGACTGCCAGCGTACTCGGGTCGTCCTTGCTGCCCATGCTGCCGGAGACGTCGATCAGCATCACAAGGTGCGACCGGCGTTCAAGTAACGGCGGTGTCGTCGGGAACCAGATGCGGGTTTCCTTGACCGTGTCGAGCAGGAACATGTAGGCGAGCAGACCGTAAACGGTCGCGCGCATCATCCCCAGCGGGAGCGCGTAGTACCAGCGGATGCTCTTCGAATCCTTGATGTACATCCAAACGACGAAAACCGCACCGAGCAACAGCACGGGGATGAGAATCGCCAGCCAGTAGTGGCCGTCATACGTCGACGAACCGATCTTGAGCGGCTCGCGGAGCCGATCGAGATAGCGTTCGTAGGTTACAACGTCCGGTGTACGATTTTCCATTACTCTCTCATCGAAGCTAAGAACCTGGGCCTATACAGTCGCCGACATCAAGCATGATCAAGTCGCAACTACCGTCTGCCGCAGCGGCTTCATCGTATCTCGCGTGCTCGTTTGTCCGAGCACGCGAGACGCG
>JBBQII010000066.1:0-10177 GCA_038324795.1 Gemmatales bacterium | reverse complement strand
CGACCTTCCCACTTGTCAACCCGCTTGAGATGTTCGTCGATCCGCTGGTTCAACTTTTCCAAATCTCGCCTTAAGTCATGGTAACGCTCCTTCGCATCCTCCTTCGAGGCGTCGGCAGCCATTTGACCTTCGCGAAGTTCGTCCACTCTATATGTCAACGTTTTGATCAGCGGGGTTAGGGTCCCCTCCAACTCTGCGATTGACTTTGCCATTGGCTACTCCTTGCCGACGAGTTGCTCAAGTTCCCGCAACTGCTGATGATTGCGGGCCTGAAGCAAATCGCCCCACGCGCGATGCAATCGCTGGCGCGCGCGAGACTCTACCGCAAGATCATCCACTTCAAACAAAGTTTCGACGCCTTGAGGCCACGTCCAATCACTGAGATTCAAGACAACCAGAGTGCGCGCGCCAACTTGCTTTGATGACCACTTGGCATCTACAAGACGAGTCGATTGAGGCCCAAGCAAATCTTCAAGCCACGCCTGGGCTCGATTGACGAGTGTCATTATCCGCTGATCGGACATTACTTCCGTGCTCAGATCCAAACTCTTCATCGCTCGCTCCTTCACTTCCCTGTGCTCAGAAACTCCTTGATCGACCCCAGGATCGCCTCGCGATCCGGAATCTTGCTCGTCACCACGTTGTCGTGTTCGCCCACCAACTCGTTGACATATTCGTAGAACTCGCCGCTGCCGTAGGGGCTTTCAACTTGGCCGTAGCCGAACAGGTTCACCTTCGGAAGCAGCTGCGACTTCAGCAACTCAACGCACTGCGGGACATCGTCGCCCCAGTTGTCGCCGTCGGAGAAATGAAAGGCGTAGACGTTGCATTCACCGGGCGGGTAGCGGGCGTCGATGATCTTGTTGCACATGTCGTACGCGCTGCTGATCTTCGTGCCGCCGCTCTCACGCGTGTGGTAGAAGGTATGTTCATCGACTTCGTGGGCAATCGCATCGTGAACGATGTACGCTCGTTCGATCCCCTTGTAGTGCGCCTTGATCCAAGTATCGATCCAGAACGATTCGATCCGGACGATCTCCTTCTGTTCATCTGTCATTGAGCCGCTGACATCCATCATGTAAATGATGGCGGCCACGGCCTCGGGCTTGGGCTGGTCCTTCCAACTGCGGTACTGCTTGTCGGCCCGGATCGGGATGACGCGCGGGTCGCGCGGGTCGTAGGTGCGTGACGCAATCTGCCGCTTCAACGCGCGTTTGTACGTACGCTTGAAGTGCCGTAACGACTCGGGCCCCACCTGGCGGATGCTCGTGTACTTGTCGCGTTCAGTGACGATATTCTTTTTGCCGCGCGGCTCGATGCGGGGAAGCGCCAACTCCTCGCCCAGAATCGCGGCGAGTTCTTCCATGGTCAGTTCAACTTCGAGGATATGCCCGCCGGGTTGATCGCCGGCCTGCGGTTCGCCATCGCCCTGCGGGGCGGTGAGCGGTTGGCCGACCTGGCCTTCGCCGACGCCGACGCCGCCCGAGCCTTTGCTTCCGTAACGGAACTGGGGGATCTCGATCGATGGCAGCGGGATGCTGACCAGATCGTTTCCCTTCTTCCCGATCATTTCGCCGCGGCCGATGTACTTGGAAAGATTGCTCTTTACCTTGCCGCGAACGATCTTGCGAAAGCGTTGGAGATCACGCTCGATCTTCTGACCCACGGTGGAACCGCCTCTCCAGAAAAACGGTAAGCCCCCGGGATGTCGGGGATTTCATCAACCCCCGGCAAGCCGGGGGCTAACCGTTCCGAAATTCAAGTTCAAGGAAGCGATGGGATGGATGGGGGTACCCTGAGCCGCACGGTCCGTGCAATTATGGCTGCACCTTCCGGCCTGACCAGGTTCTCGACATTCCGCCGGTCAGGCCCCCACCCATCCTGTCGCTCCTCCGATGAATGCGGAACTCGGAATGCAAAATTCGGAACTGAAGAAGAGATCCGTGTCTACCGTTCCGCACTCCGCATTCCCCATTCCGCATTATTTCTTAGTCTGCCCTCGGGCGAAGATGCTGGCGACGAAGTTCAGGATGTCAGTCGCGCTTGATTCATTATACCCGTAATTCCGGATCAAGCGGCTCTTGACCACGTCGATTTTCTCCTGCGTGGCCTTGTCGACAACGTTTGACACCAGGCTTGTCAGCTTGATGGTGTCCTTCTGATCTTCGAACAGCTTCAGTTCGAGAGCCTTCTGGAGGCGTTCGTTCGTTTTATAGTCGAACTTCTTGCCGTCAATCGCCAGGGCCCCGATGTAGTTCATGATTTCCCGCCGGAAGTCATCTTTCCGACTTTCGGGAATGTCGATCTTCTCCTCGACCGAACGCATCAGACGTTCATCCGGATCGTCGTACCCGCCGGTATAGCGGTTGCGGACCTTCTCCCGCTGCGTGTAGGCCTTGACGTTGTCGATGTAGTTCGAGCATAGCCGGGCCAGAGCCTCTTCATCCGCGGCGATCGCACGCTGGACCTCGTTTTTCACGATGTCCTCGTACTCTTCCTTCACGACGGCGATCAGTTCCTTGTACTGGCGCAGCGTTTCTTCATCGGTGATCAACGAGTGGTGACGCAGGCCATCTTCGAGTTCCTTGATCACCATGAACGGGTTGATGTTGTCCTCATCGGGATGGACAACAAGTGCATTGGATATCTTGTCCTGGATGTAACGAGGCGAAATGCCGTGCATCCCCTCGAAGTTGGCCTCGCGCTTCAGCTCAATCACATTATCTTCAGTGAATCCCGGCAGTGTTTTGCCGTTGTAGAGCTTCAGTTTCTGAAGCAGGCTCAGGCTGGCGTGCTTCGGCGGCGAGAGGCGAGTCAGCACTGCCCACATCGCCGCGACTTCGATCGTGTGCGGGGCGATATGTTTGCCCTTCACGCGCTGGACGTTGAAGTCCTTCTCGTAGATCTTGATCTCTTCGCGGAGCCGGGTGACGTACGGGATGTCGATTTTCACCGTGCGGTCACGAAGGGCCTCCATGAACTCGTTGTTCTGAAGGCGCTTGTATTCCGGCTCGTTGGTGTGGCCCAGGATCACTTCGTCGATGTCGGTCTGCGCGAACTTCTTCGGCTTGATCTTGTGTTCCTGCGACGCACCCAGCAAGTCGTAGAGGAACGCCACATCGAGCTTCAGCACTTCGATGAATTCGACCAGACCCCTGTTCGCGATGTTCAATTCGCCATCGAAATTGAACGCACGCGGATCGCTGTCCGAGCCGTACTCGGCGATCTTGCGGTAGTTGATGTCGCCGGTCAGTTCGGTCGAGTCCTGGTTCTTCTCGTCCTTCGGCTGGAAGGTGCCGATGCCGACACGGTCCTGTTCCGACAGCAGCAGTCGGAACACTTTGACGTCTTCCATCACGCGGTGCCAGTCTCCGTTGTGCTTCGCCATCCGCTCGTTGAACATCGAACGGCAGAAGGGGCACATGTCGCCGCGGATGGTGATCTCGTAGCTGCTGGGTTTGCGGTTCTCGTTCATCTCCTTGAGCATGGCGGCCCGCAGTTCCAGCGGAACCAGGTGCAACGGCTCTTCGTGCATCGGGCACTTCTGGAACGTGCCATCCGGCATTTTCCACGAATAGGCAAAGAGCATGCCCGGATCAATGCGCGAGTATTCTTCCAGCCCGCGCTTCAACAGACGCGCGATTGTGCTCTTGGCGGAGCCGACCGGGCCATGCAACAGCAGCACGCGCCGTTCGGTCCCGTAGCCTTGCGCAGCACTCTTGAACGTATGCACCAGCTGATTCAACGAACGGTCGATCCCATAGACCGCGTCGCCGTGCCGGGCCGCGAACTCCGTGAAGAACTTGTAGCGCGTGATGCGATCCTTGTTCTCATAGACCTCTTCCGTGCCATACGAGATGATCATATCGTAGAGGCGCTGGTAGGCGGTGCGAGTCACGTCGGGACGCTCGAGAACGATGTTCAAGTAGTCCTCGAAGCCACCCTCCCAGTGCAGTTTGCGATAGTCGCTCAGATCAAGTTCCGAGCGCATCGCCGCAAGGATCGACTTGCCGTTGGCCATGGATGATTCCTCCCTGGATGGAAGCGGGGGTGCCGCATTTCAGTAGCCGCGAGCCGCCGGCGAGAATTCGATGCCGCGGGGACCGGCGACTCGCGGCTGAACGAGACCGGCCGACGGACGAAGGTTCACACACTGAAAAGACGAACAGGCGGAGAGGTTGGCCAGGGGAGGCATCGATGCACCGGCAGACCGTTCGGGGTCCTGTCGGTCAGACTGGAGAGTCTCCCTCGTCGAACACTTGGCCTGTGCCCGAAATGCGCAGTCTCAACGCGGGTCGTCGATCCATTCTACGGGGCCTCCAGATTCCATCCAAATCAACCGATCTTGCCGGGACTACCATCGCCCCAACCGCATCAGGCTGACTATTCGGCCGAATCGTCACAGTCACTGGCCATGGCACAAAAATCAGCCCCGGAACCGTGACAAGTGCCTTCACATCCTGCGTTCCCCTGTTGCAGAATACGATAATGCGGCGGGGGGCTGTCAAGACAGGTTTTGACACCCCTGCCAGTTCGGCTGGACGAAAGTCCTGTGCCGAGGGTATGGATAGCCCGCTAATTCAGGGCAGACCGCTGCATGCGGCTAAGGAGTCCGATCATGAAAAACTTGTTCGCGCTGGTCGGGTTCGGGACGATCGCCTTCGTCGGCCTCGGCTGGTACCTGGGTTGGTACAACCTCAGCCGGCAGCCCGGAACGCCGGGAACGCAGAAGTTCAGCCTCGAAGTGAACCCGACAAAGATCGCCAAGGACGGAAAGACGTTCATCGAAAAGGGCGGCGAGATCATCGAACGCCTTTCGGACGAAAAAGAAAAGGCGGGCGATGCGACGAACTCGGCCGGCGAGCCCGGGCCGGCGACGCAGCTGTTCACAGCACCTTCGGCACAAAAGACGATGTGGAACTCGTTGGAAAACGCTCCGCCGCCGATCATCAACGGCCAACCGGTGAGCGCAACGCCGTCGACGCGATGACGAAACATTCAAATCGAAAAGCCCGCGACATTGTCGCGGGCTCTTTTCGTTTACTCGCGACCCCAGAACCGAAGTTGACGGCAGCGTGCCACGAAGGTGTCGCAGTCCGACGCGGCCTTCAGTTGAATCATGCCGTCATCCGGCTTCTCCGGCGCACCGGCCTTCTCAAGCAACGGCAGGGCCGATGCGGCATAGCCGATGTACTTGAAATGGGCGAGTGCGTCTGCCGCGAAGTCCCGCGCCGCCGGGCGCTGGCTTAATGCCTTGACGCTCGCGTTTGAGATCAAGATCGCGACCGCATCGAACAGGACTGAAGGCGCCCCTTCCAGTTTCTCATCTGCCTCGATCCAGCTTCCATCGCTGGCCTTGATGCCGCCGACTTCCGGAGCAATCAACTTCATGGACGCCCCTTCGGCCTTCAGCGATTTCTCGAGTGATTTCAGCAGCATGGCATCGGTGCCATCGCTGACGAGCACACCAACGGTTCGCCCCGCGAACGACTTGGGCGGATTCTTCAGAATGCTCAGGGCAGGGGACGGCTTCATGTCCTGCCGCGGTTCCTTCGCTGCCGTTGCCGGCTTCGGCATCTCGCGCAACCTCAGCCCCGTTGCAACGCCGGTCGCCAGCGTCTTGTCGATATTCAACAGATGCGACACCACCCGACTGCGGATGGCCAGCGTCTGCACTTTGCTCAACTCGAACACCAGCGCGTCGATGATGTGGCTCTGCTCGATCGGCGTTTGACTGATGAAGAACTGCCGAGCCTGACTGTAGTGATCGGCAAACGTCTCCGACCGGGCCCGCTGCTTGGTGCCGTCGATCTTCTCGGGGTAGGACGAAAAGCCAAGTTTAGGCGCTTCGCGCGGTCCCGGAGCGTCCGTCCAGGAATTCGGTTCGTAGTTGACCCGGCCTACCGGATTCCGCATGGCCATGTGGCCGTCCTGCTGGAAATTGAAGACCGGACACTTGGGGGCGTTGATCGGGATGTGCGTGAAGTTCGGGCCGCCCAGTCGCTTCACCTGTGTATCGAGATACGAGAAGTTTCGCCCCTGCAGCAGCGGGTCGTTGCTGAAGTCGATTCCCGGAACAATGTTCTGTGTGCAGAACGCCACTTGCTCCGTCTCGGCGAAGAAATTGTCGACCGTGCGATCGAGCACCAGTCGCCCGATCGGCCGGATCTTGACTTCCTCTTCAGGAATCAGCTTGGTCGGGTCGAGGATGTCGAAGGCGAACTTTTCGACAAACGCATCATCGAGAATCTGGATTCCCAGTTCCCATTCAGGAAACTGTTTCGACTTGATCGCGTTCCAAAGGTCGCGGCGATGGTAATCCGGGTCGGCTCCGTTGATCTTCACCGCTTCGTTCCAGACAACCGATTGCATCCCCAGTTTCGGCTTCCAGTGGAACTTGACGAAGGTCGACTTCCCGGCCGCATCGACCATCCGGAAGGTATGCACACCAAACCCTTCCATGAACCGGAATGAGCGGGGAATGCCGCGATCCGACATCAGCCACATCACCATGTGCATGCTTTCCGGCGTCAGCGAAATGAAGTCCCAGGCGTTGTCATGGGCCGTGGCCGCCTGCGGAAAGCCGCTATCGGGTTCATCCTTGAATGCGTGCACCATGTCAGGAAACTTGATCGCATCCTGGATGAAGAAGATGGGCATGTTGTTGCCGACGATGTCCCAGTTGCCCTGCTTCGTGTAGAGTTTCACAGCGAAGCCGCGCACATCGCGCACCATGTCCGCGGATCCCTTGTTCCCCGCCACAGTGGAGAAACGCACGAACGCGGGCGTCTTTTCGCGGGGCCGTTGGAGCAGATCGGCGCGAGTCAAGTCAGCGAGTGATTCGTAGTTCTCGAAGTAGCCATGTGCACCGAATCCGCGAGCATGCACGACGCGCTCGGGGATGCGCTCATGGTCGAAGTGAAAGATCTTTTCGCGAAGGTGGAAGTCTTCCAGCAGCGCCGGTCCGCGTTGCCCGACCTTCAATGTGTTCTGATCATCCGAGATGGGGATGCCCTGTTCGGTTGTCAGCACGGGTCGATTGCCGCCGGCCGTCTGGTGCGTTTCACCACCGGTCCCGCTTAGGGTTTCCGGTTTACCTGTGTAGGCTTCCGGGGCATTCACCGCGGCCGGTTGCTTTTCATCAGCGTTGACGGCCACAAGCCCCGCTCCCACGGTAGCAGTCGCCAGGAAATGTCGACGGGTAGGGTCCGCGGGATTGCTGTCCGGCATGGTTTTTCCTTCGCACGGTTGAGTGATCAAGTTGGTGAGCGGAAATGAAAGCAATATTGATGCCGCACTAAACCGAAATGACGATTGGATGGGCCAAGACGTTCGCTGGAAACGTACCTCTACACCGATCGTGTCGTCGTTAAATCACACGACAGCGCGTCCGGAGGATGGAACCACACGCGGAACATCCGTTCGGCAAACAAGTTGCATCGTTGCACCGCCAACCCACGCGAGCGAGACGGTACAACATTGATGTCGACACGGATGGAAGCTTTGCTGAATAACACGATGCCGGCAGAACAACTCAAAGCGTCGAACGTGTCGTGGATCGGGATGTTCGTTTCCTTCTGAAAGCGAGCTGGCCGTAGAAGGACTCGAAGCGTGCCACCATCGCCTGCCGTGAGAAGTGCGTTTCCACCCGCTTGCGCGCATTCGCACTCATCGGGACGGCATGGGCCGGGTCGCCCAGCAGGTTCAGCAGTCCCGCCGTCAACGCCGCCCCGTCGCCTGCGGGCACGATGACCCCGTCGACGCCGTGCCGCACAAGTTGAGCGTTCGCGCCGACGTCCGTTGCCAGCACCGGCCTGCCCGCGGCCATGTACTCCAGCACTGCGTTCGACATCCCCTCTGAATGCGAACAAAGGACGGCGATATCCTGCTTTGCCAGGAATTCCGGCACGTCGCTAACCGCACCATGAAGCGTGACACTTTCCGATAGGCCCCGCTCGGCGATCAGTCGCTCGAGTTCCTGCCGCTGTTCTCCTTCTCCGGCAATGTTCAAATGCATTGTGGGGAAGCAGTCACGCACGTTCGCCACCGCACGAATGAGGCCGTCGATGTTCTTCACCGCCCGCAAGTTGGCAACAATGCCCACTTGTTGTCGGCTAGGCAAGGGCCGAACGTCAAAGCGATCGAGATCAACACCGTTCTCGATCACGACGATCTTTTCGGGATGCAGCCGCTCTGCCTGCATGATCGCGCGTTTGCCATCTTCTGAATTGGTAAGAGTACAGGTCGCCAGTCGGCCCATCAGCCGGCCCAGCCGGCGATGCCGATCGGTCAGCCAGTAGCCAAGATTATTGCGAACACGGATAGTCTGGCGGATGCCGCACACTCGTGCCAACGGCAGGCTGAAGTAGGTGCTGTCGAGGAAATAGGTCTGCAGCACGTCAACGCGATGCCGCCGCCAGAAACCGGCCAGAGTGGCGATGGCCGAGGTGGTCGATCGGCCGACGAGCGACTGCAACCCGAGTCGCAGGACGGGGCAATCGAGTGGTTCCAATGCCTGTGAGTCGTCGCTCATGCCATCAAGCAGGACCAGGCTGGGAACGACCCGCTCACGATCCAGTGACCGGATCAGCGCGAGAAGTTGAGTCTCGGTGCCGGCTCGACTCAGGCTGTCGATCATGAAGCATACACGCACCGGCATCAGGCCGCCTCCACCAATGCCGGAATACTGCTGCGGTTCAGCAGGCGATCGAACAGCCGGCGATAAGCGTCGGCCTGCCCGGCGAAACTGAACTCATCACGCATCAGCCGTTCGCCGGCGTCGCCAAGCTTTTGCCGAAGCCGCCCGTCGTCACAGAGATCGCCGATCCGTTCCGCCAGCAATGCGATATCGCCCGGCGGCACAAGGAACCCGTTCAGCCCGTCGCGAACCACCTCAGGCGTGCCGCCGACAGCCGTCGCGACCACCGGTACCCCCGCGGCCGATGCTTCAAGCGCCACGTTCGGCAGCCCTTCCGTGAACGACGGAAGTGTCATCATGTCCGCCCAGGGCAGGTAGTTGTCGAGATCCTGGTGAAAGCCGACAAGCTTGAAGTGATCGCTCAGCCCCGCTTCTTCCACCTGGCGTTCGAGCAGGGTGCGCTGCACGCCGTCGCCGAACAGCACGGTGCGGACCGGCTTCCCCGCGGCCTTCAGTTTCGCCATGGCGTCGACCAGGATGTGAAAACCCTTCTCAGGGCTCAGCCGCCCGGCCGCCAGCAGTACCAGGTCATCGGGCCCGGCATTGGCCATCTCGCGCAATCGGTCGCGGAACTCGGGGTTCGGCGTGCGGAATGCATCGAGCCGGGCGGCATTGCGGATGATCGTCAGTTTGTCGCGCGCGAGGCCGGTCCGCAGCACCTTGGCGGCCTGTCCGTCGGACACAGCCACGACGGCATCCATGTATCGCAGATGAAATCGGTCGAGTCGATCGTAAAGGCGCACCTTGAAGTTTTCGCCCGTCCAGCCGCGCGAAACGCTGACGACAGGAACTCCCACCCGGCGAGCAGCCAGCCGGCCCAGCAGGTTCGACTTGTAGCCATGGCAGATGAGCACGCTGGCATGTTGTGCCTGCAGCAGGTCCGTCAATTCGCGAAGTGCAGCGCGCAGATGCGGTGTATCGTTTTCGAGTTTCACGCTGGTGAAGCCATGCTGGCGTACCTGTTCCGCGAACGGGGCGGATCGGCCGTTTTCGTGGAACGTGACGTACGTGGACGCGTAACCATGCGGAAGATGCCGGCCCAAGCCAAGCATCTGCCGTTCGGGCCCGCCAAAGAATGACGACGCAGTCAGGTGAACGAGGTGCATGCGACATCCTGTCGGCACGGTGACTTACTTGTCGAAAAGGACAGGGAGGAAGTCTATCGTTTCCGCAGACGACCTGTCTAGCCCGAACTGCCGAAGTGTTAGGCCAATTTGCATGAAAACGCGGCAGCGGTGGTTCGATGACCTTGCCCCGGTAGAGTTCCTGCATGAACCCATTGCTCGGCTCAGGCATACGCATGCACTCATCCGCGGTGATCAGTCGTTCGGCCACTGCCTAGAGGTTGGATCGTCCCCGGCGACGCCGCAAGCGGCGGCTATGACTGGCCCACCTTCTTCCACACTCCATCTTTCGCCGAATCCATGATCGCGTCAAGCACAAGTTGGGTGCGGTACGCGTCGCGGAAATCGGGCATCG
>JBBQII010000065.1:0-10291 GCA_038324795.1 Gemmatales bacterium | reverse complement strand
GCACGACCGGCCAGCGGACGAGCATCGATCAACGTGCCGCCCGACGGCTCCTTGACCGGCAACGGCAGTGTTTCGAGGGGTGCGGTCGGCAAATCGAGGGTGGCGACAGCGGTAGCGCCGATCACCTGGCCGCACTGCGGGCAGCGGACCTTTTTCCCCTGAAGGGCATCGGCGACGCGCAGCGTACGGCCGCATTCGGCATTCGGGCAAGTCAGCATAAGGGGCATGGGGCATTCCTGTGCGAATGTCAACGGTTAGGGCGGATAGTGCTGCGTCAAAGCTAAAAATTCGTGTCGGCCACGTAGCCGCATTCTGGCGAATGCGGCTACATTCGCCCCGCATTCTGGCGAATGCGGCTACCCGAAAACATGGCTTTGACACCGCGCTAGACAATACTCTTCGGGGAAGGTAAAAGTCCAGAAGTTATTTCGCCCGACGGCAGCAGGGCGCATGCGTTCGCGACGATGGAAATGGCTGGTGCGGTGTCACTGATGTTCGGTCAATTCAGAGCTCGAGCGCCAGCGAGGAAGGTGCGAATTCCTCGAATCTGTTGTCGCGCAAAGACGCAAAGAAATCCGTCGAATGAGGGCCAACTCGTGATTTCCTTTGCGGCTTTGCGCGAGATCTCTGCACACTCCCTGCGGCTCGCGGGCTGACTCAACCGGTCCGAAATAAGGCTGTGACGAGAAGCAGCAGCAATATGGGTAGCCAACGCACGGGGGTCTCCTTTTCGGTCACTCATGATAGGAAAGCCCCGATCGCGACAGACGAGGACGTCCGTCGCCACGGAAGACGGTGCTTGGCGAGGTGATGGCTCAATCGTAGGTCAACACGCATGAGCGCGATACGCATTGACGGCAATGTTCTGGCGAAGACAATCCGCGGCGAGATCGCCGTCGGAGTGGCCGCACTGGTGGCGAAAGGCCAACGCCCGCCGGGGCTGGCGACAGTGCTGGTCGGCGAGGACCCGGCCAGCACTGTCTATGTTCGCAATAAACGCAAGGCGTGCGAACAGGCCGGCATGGTCAGTATTCATCACGCTTTGCCGGCCGTGACGTCGCAGGCGGAACTGCTGGCGCTGATCGGGGAGCTGAATCTCGATCCGGCCGTCAACGGCATCCTGGTGCAGTTGCCGCTGCCGAAGCAGATCGACGATGGCGAGATCATCCGCGCCATCAACCCGTTGAAGGATGTCGATGCGTTCCACCCCGAGAACGTCGGCCTGCTGGCGGCCGGGCACCCGCGTTTCCTGCCGTGTACGCCGCACGGGGCGCAGCAAATGCTCGTGCGCAGCGGCATCACCACGGCCGGCAAGCATGTGGTCGTCATCGGGCGCAGCAACATTGTCGGCAAGCCGATGGCACTGATCATGATGCAGAAGCCGTCGGCCGCGTTCCCGCAGGCCGGCGACGCGACGGTGACCCTGGTCCACCGCGGCACGCGCGACCTGCCGGGGATCACAAGTCAGGCGGATATCCTGATTGCCGCAGTGGGCGTGCCGCGCTTCGTGACGCCGGACATGGTGAAGCCCGGGGCGGCCGTCATCGATGTCGGAATCAACTCGGTGGACGGCAAACTGGTGGGCGATGTTCACGAAGACGTGGCCCAGGTGGCCGGGGCGCTGTCGCCCGTGCCGGGCGGCGTCGGACCGATGACAATCACGATGTTGTTGCAGAATACACTTCTCGCGGCCACAATATGCGGGTCGTGAGTCAGAATACTGGTTGGGCCTTCAGCCGATCCTCTCCCCGGCCCAAGCCCGAATTTCACGGAGCGGTTCCCGGACGACCAGTCCCCTGACCCCGGCATGGCGGCACAGTCATCATGCAGATCAATCTGACGACAGCCACGCGCGTCGGCATCAACGCCCTCGGGTTTCTCGGGCTGACGGTCATGCTGTACCTGGGGAAGACCGTATTCATCCCCATGGTGATCGCCGCGATCCTCGCGGTCATCCTGTTCCCGGCCGCCCGATGGTTCCACCGGAAGCTGAAGTTCCCGTGGGCGGTCGCATGCTTCACGGTGATCTGCTTTCTCATCGTCGTGAATCTGACCGTCTTTTTCGGCATCGCCGCCGCGGTGCCGCGCACCGTGCAGGATCTGCCCAGCCCCAACAACGAAACGCAGCAGCGCGAACTGTATCAGAAGATCCGCCTCCAGGTGAACACGATCGTGCCGGGCAATGTCGATGAGGTGCTGCCGCCCGACCCGAACAATTCGGCCCTGTTCGCCTACATCCGCAAGACATTTGAAGGCGAGTACATCACGCAGGAACTGATCGACTTGAGCAAGCTCGGCCTGGCCTGGTTGTGGCAGAGCGTGCTGATCATCTTCATCCTGTTGTTTCTGCTGCTGGAAGGCCGGATGCTCGCCCGGCAGATCCGCGAGATCTTCGGCAACAGCCGGGTGATGCAGGGGAAGGTGACCGCCGTGCTGGCGGAGATGGCAGTCTCCGTTCGCGCGTACCTCATCTGGCGGACGCTGGTGAACATCGGCCTGGGGTTGTTCCTGGGGGTGGTCTACCAACTGGTCGGCCTGCGCCAGCCGTGGACCTGGGCGCTGATCACCATGATCTTCTGCTATGTGCCGTACCTGGGTACCATTCTCGCGGGCATTCCACCGGTGCTGGATGCTTTTATCTATTGTTCACCATGGCATGCGCTGTTCGTGGTAGCCTTTTACACGGCAGTGGTGACATTTGAAGGCTACATCATTGTCCCGGTCGTGATGGGCCGCAGCATGGACCTGAACGCCACAACCGTGATGATCTCATGCCTGTTCTGGGACCTGATCTGGGGGATGCCGGGCCTGTTCCTGGCAATGCCGGTGATGGCCGGACTGCGGGCCGTCTGCATGCATGTCGAAGGCTGGCAGCCGTGGGCGAAACTGATGAGTACCAGTCGCTGGATTGAGGAAACCGAAGCCAACGAAACAGCCGGCAGGCTCGTTGGCAGGATCGACGACCCGGACGCGACGGTGGTGATGTCCGCGGAGATCGACGAGGTTCTGAACGGAACTGCAAAACAGGTACGGTGAATCGGTGACTGTGCATACCGGCGGGATGCACTAGACGCAGGAACTCCTCATGAAAACCGATGCAGCGCGAGGCCGACTCTACGACGCACTGCAGACACTGCAGAACCGCTGGAATGAAGTCGAAATCCACTGGAACGACCAGGTCCGGCGTGAGTTTGAAGACAAGATCGGCGAACCGCTGAATATGCTGAGCGAAGACGCGTTGCGGGCGATCGACCGGCTGTCGCAGATTTTCTCGTTGGCCCGGCGGGAATGCACGGGTGAACGCGGGCTGGGAGAAATGCTTTCATGACGGGTCGAAACCTGTACGAATGCGAACGCGAAGCGCTTGGCGACCTGTTGAAACTGGTCGAGCAGCGGGCCGCGCGCGAACAGGCGTGCAGGGAGTCGTACGACGCTGCCCGAAACGAAGCGAATCGCGAGGTGACGCGTGCCCGCAAGCAGGTCGCAGCGGACCGCGAACGCGAGAAGACCGCCGTCACCACCGCCTGGGAAGACGCACGCAAGGCGATCCAGGACAAGTTCACGAGCGAACAGGCCTCGACCGACAAGCTCCGCGATTTCACGATCAAGGAATCGCGCGACCGGGCCAAAACAGAACATGACAAGACGCAGACCGCGTTTTCCGACGCTCTCTGGACCGCCGACTCGCTGTACGAGGCAGCCGAGAAGCAGGCTGCCGACCAGCTGGACATCCTGCAACGCAAAGCAGCCGGCGCGGGCGAAGCGATCGAGCGATACTGGAGCGAGGCAACGCCATTCCTCGAACGCGGCGGCCTGCGGCAGGACGAATTGCAGCCGCTGGCCGACACGGGTGCTGTCGCTCTGGACGACCCATTGGAGAAGATGGAAGCAGCACTGGCCCGGGCCGGGGAAGCCGTCGGGGCGCTCGAGAATCAGAAGTCGCTGAAGCGCGCCGGCGTCGGCGGCTTCGTGATCTGGCTGCTGCTGTTCGCCGTCGTCGCGGCGATCCCCGCCATCATCATCAAGGACAACCGACTGGTGATCATCGGCGCGGGGCTGGGCGTCGCCATCGCGGCGGCATTGGTCACGCATCTGCTGGTGCGCTCGGCGGCGATGCGGAAGGTACGCGAAACAGCCGGTGAACTGTCGAGTGCGCTGTTCGAGGCCGGCGAAGCGCGCGAGGAGTTGCTGACCGAGGCGACCGGGCAGCACCAGGCCGCGATGGGCGAGGCGAACAGCGAGCGCGACGCGCGCAGGGAGAAGGCCAACGCGAAGTACCCGCCCGTGCTGAACCGGATCGCCGATCGCGTGACTGCGGAGTCGGGAAATGCCGAGGAAAAGCACGAACGCGACAGCGAAAAACGCCGACAGTGGCAGTACGACACGCTGAGGAAGGCAGAGAGTCACTTCGGCCCGCTGTTGCAGCAAAGCACCGCCCGGCACGACAAGGCACTGGCCGAGGCCGAGAAAGCCTTCGAGGAAAAGAAGGACAAGGCCAAGCGAGCCCGCAATGCGGAGTGGGATATTCTGGCCCGGGACTGGCGGGAAGGGCAGGACAAGCTTCTCGATGCGGTGCACCACCTGCGGGCCGCCGAGATGGAGTACTTCCTGCCGTGGGAAGCTCCCTACTGGAAGGAGTTTCCTCCCGTTGAAGACGTGCCGCAGGGAATTCGGTTCGGTTCCATCACGGTGGATATGAACCAGATGCCCGGCGGCGTTCCGGTGGGCGACGACCTGGCCCCCACCGTGCCGATCCACATGGAACTGCCGGCCTACATGCCGTTCCCCGACCGATCGTCCATGATCATCCGTGCGAAGGACCAGGGGCGCGACCTGGCAGTGCAGCAGTTGCAGACGATGATGCTGCGTTTCCTGACCGCGATGCCGGCCGGCAAGGTGCGCTTCACCGTCGTTGACCCGGTAGGCCTGGGCGACAACTTCGCGGCCTTCATGCATCTGGCGGACTACGACGAGAACATGATCGGTGCCCGCATCTGGACCGAGGCCGGGCATATCGAAAAGCGACTCGCCGACCTGACGGCGCACATGGAAAACGTGATCCAGAAGTACCTGCGCAATCAGTACAAGAGCATTGAGGAATACAACCGCCAGGCGGGCGAAGTGGCCGAGCCGTTCCGCGTGCTGGTGGTCGCCAACTTCCCGGCCAACTTCAATCTCGAAGCGGCCCGACGGCTGGTCAGCATCGTGCAGAGCGGATCAACCTGCGGCGTCTGTTCGATCATCAGCATCGACACCAAACTGACCCCGCCGCAGGGGTTCAACATGGCCGATCTCGAACAGGGCAGCGTCACGCTGGTTTACAAAAACGAAGGCTTCATCTGGAAAGACCCGGATTTCCAGCAGTATCCGCTGAAGCTGAAGCCGCCGCCGTCCCCCGACGAGATCGTTCGCCTGGTCAAGATCATCGGCGAGCGCGGTCGGAACGCCAATCGTGTCGAGGTGCCGTTCGACTCCGTCATCCCGAAGCCCGAAGCGTACTGGACCAGCGACAGCCGCAAGAGTATCGGCGTGCCGATCGGCCGCTCCGGGGCGACCAAGTTCCAGATGTTCCAACTCGGCATCGGCACCGCGCAGCATGCGCTCGTCGCGGGTAAAACCGGTTCCGGCAAGTCGACGCTCCTGCATGCGCTGATCACCAATCTCGCGCTGCACTATTCGCCCGATGAGATCGAACTGTACCTGATCGACTTCAAGAAAGGCGTTGAATTCAAGGCCTATGCCGAAGCGCAGTTGCCGCATGCGAAGGTCATCGCCATCGAAAGCGAACGCGAGTTCGGCCTGAGCGTGCTGCAGCGGCTCGATGTCGAACTGCGGCTGCGCGGCGACCGCTTCCGCGATGCCGGCGTCAACGACGTGGCCGGGTACCGCGCTTATATCGAAGCCAATCATTTGCAGGAACGCTGCCCGCGCATCATGCTGATCGTCGACGAATTCCAGGAGTTCTTCGTCGAGGACGACCGCATCGCCCAGGAGACGGCTCTACTGCTCGACCGACTGGTGCGACAGGGCCGGGCGTTCGGCCTGCATATCCTGATGGGCTCGCAAACTCTTGGCGGAGCCTATTCACTGGCACGCAGCACGATCGACCAGATGGCTGTGCGCATCGCCCTGCAGTGCAGCGATGCGGATGCCCAGTTGATTCTGAACAAGGACAACACGGCCGCACGTCTGCTGACCCGCCCGGGCGAGGCGATCTACAACGACGCCAACGGCTTGGCCGAGGGGAACGACTTGTTCCAGATCGTCTATCTCTCCGACAAACGCCGGGAAGAGTTGCTGGATGTCATCAAGGCGAAGGCGGACGCCGCGGGCCGCTACACGCTACCGCTGGTGTTTGAAGGGACCACATCGGCGGACATTGCCAATAACGTTCTACTGTCGACCAGGCTCAATGCCCCGGGTTGGCCCACTAATGTGCGCAGTTCGTCGGCCTGGCTTGGCGAAGCGATCGCGATCAAGGATCCGACCGCGGCGGCCTTCCGCCCGCACAGCGGCAACCATCTGCTGATGGTCGGCCAGCATGAGGAAGCGGCCCTGGCGATCGCGGCATCGGCACTCGTCAGCCTTGCGGCCCAGTACGATCGCTCGGCCGAGTTCACCGTGCTCGACGGCACGATGGAAGACGACCCGCATGCCGGGTACCTTGGTAAAGTCGCGGCGGCGCTGCCGCACACAGTCGACTTCGTGGACCGCGGCAATGTCGGCGAGCAGATGACGCGACTCGGCACACTTGTCGCCGCACGCCAGAAGGGCGAGCAGACTGACCGCTCGGCCCGCTTCGTCATCGTGCACGGCATCCAGCGGTTCCGCGATCTGCGCAAGGAAGAAGAGATGGGCTTTGGCCGGCGCGGGACCGAACGCGTAATTCCGGCGGCCGAGCATTTCGCCAATATCCTGCGTGAAGGCCCCGCCGTCGGCGTGCATGTGCTGGTCTGGTGCGACGTGCTGACGAACCTGAACCGCTCGTTCGACCGACAACTGCTGCGCGAGTTCGCCATGCGTGTCGTCTTCCAGATGAACGCCAATGATTCAAGCACGCTCATCGACCTGCCGGTCGCCAGCAGGCTGGGCCGCAACCGGGCGCTGTTTCTGACCGAGGAGATGCCGTCGCCTGAGAAGTTCCGGCCGTTCGGCCTGCCTTCGGAACAGTGGTTGAACCATGTGAAGGAACGCTTCGCGGCCAAGAGCTGAGCGAAGCGAGTTCAAGTGTATTAAAGTCTCCTACAATACCAGCTAAACTGCCGCACATCACGTTTTTCAAGGATCCCTCGGGATGATTCCAGATTGGTTGCAACGGCCCTGGCAAGGTGGGCTGGAAGTCTCGCCCCTTGATACGGTCGTCCATCTGCTGGCGGCTCTCGGGGCGGGCGGCGCGGTCATCCTGATCCGCAAGATGCGCAGGCCGAAGGACGCCCCGCCCGACAACGGGTTGGGGACCACATTGGTACTGTTGTGCATCCTGGCGGCGCTCGTCACCCAGGTGATTGGCAACAATGTGGCCCGGGCGTTCGGTCTGGTGGGTGCTCTAGCCATCGTGCGATTCCGCACGCCGATCGAAGATAGCCGCGATACCGCGTTCGTGATGTTCGCCATGGTCATCGGCATGGCCGTCGGGTCGGGGTTTCTGGTAGTGGCGGCCATCGGCATTGGCGTGGTGGCGGTCGCGTGCGGGTTGGCCACGCTCCTGAGCGGATCGGAGCCAATCACCGGCAGACTTGATATCCGCATCCCGCCTGGTGGCGAACCGGACCTTGCCTTCGCTGGTCCGTTCGGCCGCTTCTTCACTTCCTATCGCCTGACCGCTACCTCCACAGCCAAGGAGGGTGCCGCCTACGACCTCACGTATCATGTAACGGTGCGCCCCGGTGTCGAGGCCTGGGCGATCGTTTCTGAACTGAGCCGGTTGCCCGGGGTGCAGAAAGTCGAGTGGGTGTTGAAGTAGAGGAACAGGCAATGGTCGATGAACTGATCGGAAAACGAGTGGTCGTCGACCTCGCCAGTCCGTTCGTGTGCCTGGGGACACTATCGCGAGTCGATCAACTGATGATCGAGCTGAAAAACGCCGACTTCCACGATCTGCGCGACACTGATACCCGTCGCGAAAACTATGTCGCCGCCAGTATTGCCTCCGGAATCAAGCGAAACCGCCGCAAAGTGATGATCTCACGGCACGAACTGGTGGCAATCACGCTGCTGGAAGACATAGTGGACGGGTAACCACTTCATTCTGTCTGGGCGGGAAAATCAGTCTTGGACACTGAACCCCTGTGCTGATAGCTCAACTCACACGCTCAGACGCGAACGAAAAGTTGTGAAAACGAAAAGAAGATTGCCTAAACGGGATGAATTTGTGCTATTTTCAGATCTTATCGCTGGACAAGGTTAGCCTGGATTGTGTATCTTCACACCTACAGCCTGAAGACTTTGAGAAATTGTTTAAACCCGTGGACTTTTGAGGGGGCGGAAGCTCGACACCACCATGAAGAACATCGTTTTTGTTTTGGCCACCGCAGCAGCCATGATGCTGAGCCAACAGGCTCAAGCTCAATTCGTGACGACGACATACGCACTGTCGATCGGGCCAAACTCGGCTCTGAGCACGAACTTCAGCGGTTACTCGCAGAACGCGATTAACGCCCTGTACAGCGGGGCGAATAACCCGTTTGCCGGCAGTGCGGCTCCTGCGGCGGCCTATTCGTCCTTCGGCGGTCTGGCGACGCCGATCCCGACGAATGGGGTGCTGGCGACGACGAACAATTCGTGGATGGGCGTCACTCCAGGCACTCCCGGAGGTGAATTCGGTAACATGGTTTACGTGGGTGCGTCGATCGTCAGTACCGCTCCTGGTTTAACCCAATTCCGCGCATCGGACATTTCGTTCAGCGGTGTGAGCACGGGCGACGATAACACCCTCGGCGCTTCTCTGGGTAGCTTCAGTTATTCATTCTTCAGCGACAACGTCGTCGGTGTCCTCGCGAACAACGGTATAATCGGCGACGCTGATGACACGTTCGTCACATCGGGCAACGGCCTGGTCGATGC
Source organism: Gemmatales bacterium (assembly GCA_038324795.1). Classification (GTDB taxonomy): domain Bacteria; phylum Planctomycetota; class Planctomycetia; order Gemmatales; family Gemmataceae; genus JAIOQJ01. The sequence continues at coordinate 1,228 of JBBQII010000065.1, read as the reverse complement.
CGCTTTCGTCACCGGCCCGTCGGCTGGTTATGACCTCGGGAATGCAACTCAGGCGGATCTCGACGCTGCGATTGCATTTTTGAACGGCAACGGCCCGATCACGTTGAATGGTTCGCAGTTCTCCGCGGTTCCCGAACCGGCTAGCATGGCCGTTCTCGGTCTCGGGCTGGTAGGACTCTTTGGCTACGGCTACAAGCGCCGCAACGCCAAGCAGGCCGCGGCGATGGCTTGCTAAACGACGAGCTACGCCAGTATCATGGGTGTGGCACTCGTTCGAACCGGTGAATCTTGAGACTGCAGAGGGCGACGGGCTATCCGTCGCCCTCTTTTTTTCTGAAGCATTTATGGCTGACTTCTCCGAGACTTCTGCTTCTTCCCCTCCGGACGCGACGTTGCCCGATCGGCGGCTCGTTTTCACCGTGGGCGTTTCAATCGGCCTGCTCGTTGTGCTGTTCGTCGCTCTGTTTGTACCTGTCGTCAAGGCATGGAATATCGACCCGAATTACGGCCACGGCTATTTGATCCCGATCGTTTGTATCTATCTTGGAATGCGTGCTTTTCACCGGGCAGGGCCGCCCTCGGCGGGCGATGCACGCATGGCGATGCTGTCGCTGATTCCGGGTGCCGTTCTCGTGCTCGCCGCGACCGTGGTACCGTGGCCTCTCATCACGTTCGCCGCGCTGGCGATGATCCTTCGCGGGCTGGCGGTGGCGGTCGGCGGTCGAGTTTGGGCCGGCTACTTCACTGCCCCGATTCTGTTTAGTTTCTTCATGTTCCCCGTTCCCGCTCTTTGGACTTCGACACTTGCGCTGTGGTTGCAGGATTTTGTCAGCCGGATGAGCGGGCAGCTCCTGGAACCGTTCCTTATCGTGATCCGAAAAGGAACGGTGCTGCATCTTGTGGGTGTCCCGCAGCCTTTGCAGGTGGGGGAACAGTGCAGCGGCCTGCGGCAGCTGATCGGCTTCTTCGCGTTCGCCGTATTGTTGGGGCTGATGCTCGATCGTCCTGCATGGTGGCGCATTCTGCTCGTGTTGCTTGCCGTACCGTTCGCCGTGCTCGCGAATGTGTTGCGCGTGCTGCTGATGTGCTTCGGTGCCACGCAGTTCGGAACGGAATGGATGAGCGGTTGGATGCATCACGCCCCGGCCGCGTTCACGCTGCCTGCGGGTTTCGGCATGATCCTGCTCGTTGACTATGTGCTTTCCCGGTTGGTTCGCGCTCCGGGCTC
>JBBQII010000064.1:0-10317 GCA_038324795.1 Gemmatales bacterium | reverse complement strand
GGGTCGAAATCGAGCTTCGAATCTTTTTTGTCCTGGGCGCGGGAGGGACTCACCGCAAAAACCACCCACAGAAGAATGAGAACGGATCGACGGTTCAACATGAGAGCGTGTCTCCGGGAAAGGGAAAGTTCTGATTCATCGTTTCGCGGGCGAAACGATGAATCAAGATTGAATGTCACTTCTTCGCCAACACCCGATGCGCCGCCGCGACGCCCGCGCCGGGTTCGAGTTTGAATCCATGTTCGAGCAGCGTCAGTTCCAGCGCCGAGAGGGCACCGAGAATCTCGAACCCGTCGCACCAGCCCATGTGCGACAGCCGCCAGATCTTGCCCTTGAGGTTGTCCTGGCCGTTGGCGAGCTTGTAGCCGTGCTTTTTCTCGAGCGTCTTCAGCACCTCGTTCCCATCGACTCCCGAGGGAACCGCGATGACGGTCAGGGCGTTGTTCGGTCGTTCGGCGAAAACTTGCAAGCCCATCGCCTTCACCCCCTCGCGGGTGGCCTCGGCCATGCGGGCGTGGCGCGCCCAGAGGTTCTCGATCCCCTCCGCACGCATCCGCTTCAGGCTGACTCGCTGGGCTTTGATGAGGGTGTTCGCGGGCGTGAACGGCGTGTCGTTCTCGGGCAGCTTGGCCTTGTAGCGCTTCAGGTCGAAGTAGAACGACTTCGCATTCGCGGAATCGATGCGCTTCCAGGCCTTTTCGCTGACAGAGACAAACGCCAGCCCCGGCGGCATCATCAGCGCTTTTTGCGAGCCACTGACGCAGATATCAATGTTCCAGTCATCCGTCCGGCATTCGGCCGCGCCGAGACCGCTGATCGCGTCGACGACCAGCAGGGCCGGGGTCTTAGCCACGATCTTTCCATATCCGGCAATGTCATGGCCGACGCCCGTTGATGTCTCGCTCAGCGTCGAAAACACGGCCACCGCATCGGGATGCTTCGTCAGGGCCGCCTCCAGGTCCGCAGGCGGGATCGCCTTGCCGTAGGCCCCTTCGACGGCGATGATCTCGATACCGAATGCCTTGAGGATGCCGCGCCAGCGTTCGCCCCAGCGGCCGGCCGTCAGCAGAATCGCCTTGTTGCCGGGCACGAGCACGTTCGAAACGGCCGCTTCCATGCCGCCGGTGCCGGAACTGGTCAGCACGATCACGGGGTTCTTCGTTTGGAAGACGTACTTCAGGTCTTCCATCACTTCGCCGAGAATCTGCCGTTGTTCGGCCGTGCGGTGATAGGTCACCGGCTTGGCCAGTTCGAGCAGGGTCTCTTCGGGAACCGGGGTCGGGCCGGGCGTGAACAGGCGCGGCTTGATCATCGCTTTTTCCTTGACTTTCGATTTCGGTACGATCTTCGGATATTGTAAGGATTCGTGGCCGATGGTCTTGTGGGCGAACCAAAATCCGGGGATCGTGTCGTTTCGGGATACTTCATTGGAGAATGGCCATGCCCGCGCGACGTCCCTGCCACAAAGATCTGCAGTTGGCCGCCCAGGTTCGCGATGAACTCTACTGGGCCCTCGGCAGCATTGCCGGTGATGAGAAACTGGCGCTCCTGGAAGTGATCTCGGTCGAGCCCTGGCCCGACGCGTCACGGTTGCTCGTGACGCTACGTGCCCCGACGGTCCAGGCGGTTGAGAACGCGATGCTGCGCGTTCAGGAGGCTGCCAAGGCGATCCGTCAGGAGATTGCGACAGCGATCCACAGGCGGAAGGTGCCGGAACTGGTGTTCCGGGTCGTGCATTGAACGGTGAGGCGACCCGACGGGTCGCCCGCTGAACTATTTCGCCTTCAACCATTCGAGGTTGAACTTCGCGAGGCACAGTGAACCGGTGCGGTAGTTGTCTTTGCCGTCGGTGCTGCCGCGTTCGTAGAAGCAGTAGATGCTGCCGTCCGGCCCCACGGCGAGGTCGGAATAGCCGCTGAAGCCGCGCTCCAGCGGCTTACTGGTCGGCCATGTCTTGCCGTCATCCTCACTCAGCTTTACCGTCAGGTTCTTGCGATCCCGGCTTTGGCCCGGCCGGGCTTTCTCGCGCTCGAGGTTGTGCGGGTTGGCGAAGATTAGACTGGCGGGCTTGTCTCCGTACCTGATGATGCTAGCCATGCAGATCGGCTCCAGAAGAGCGTCGTCGAAGGCGGGCTTCGTCCAGCGGGTGCTGCCGTCCTTGCTGAACGATACTGCCCGGCGATGACTCTTCGATTCGCTGCGGATGTTCAGCATCACCCGGCCGTCGGTCAACTGCGTGATGATCGTCTCGTTCGGGTTGATCAACTCGGGCGTGTTCCACGCTGCCACCTCGCCGCGTTCCCATGTCTTGCCGGCATCGTCGCTGTAGATTGTTGAGACGATCGACGGCCGATGGGCATGGCCGCCCTCGCTCGTTGATAGCCAGACCGGCACGACCAGTCGGCCGTTCGCAAGCTGGATGCCATGGGCCGGGCCGGTGGCGATGACCTTCCAGTCGTAGTCCTTGCGGAACTTCTCGAAGGTGGGAGTGATTTCGACCGGCTTCGTGAAGGTTTTGCCATCGTCGTCGCTGCGCATCGAGAAACAGCGCATGTATTCGAGGCAAAACAGGAAGTGCACCGCGCCATCCTTGCGGTCGACAATGGCGACGGGATTGTTGTAGGTCACCTCGTCAGCCGTCGCGAGCTTCTGAGCAAGTGCGGCAGGGTTTTTGGTGAATGGCCCGGACACTTCGGCAATCTTGCGTGCAGCTTCCCAAGTCTTGCCGCCATCGGTGCTGCGGCGAAGCAGGATGTCGATCGTGCCCCAGTCGCCGCCGGCACGCTTGCGGGCTTCGCAGTAGGCCAATAGCGTGCCCTGCTTCGTGACCACCAGTCCCGGGATGCGGTACAGGGCATAGCCGTCCTTGCCCGCTTCAAACAGGTCGGCCTTCTCCAGCAGCGGTTCGGCCGCGGATGGTGCCGATACAAATAGGCCGGCCATGACGATTACTGCGAGACGCATGACGATCCTCCGGGAAGAGAGCGGTTCCGTTTGATCTACGAACTGCAAGGCTGTTTCTACAATGAATGAAGGCGGATCAGCGCTGGTCAGATTCAGAAAAGAAGACAGCCACGGATGAACAAGGATTCACGCGGGTAAGACAAGTCAGATTCAAAGGCGAAGTGATGGCTCGGCAAACCCGGCCTCTTTCCTCTTATCCATGTGAATCAGTCTTCATCCATGGCCTGCCTTTCAATTACAGCGTCGATGCAGCCGCTCTCGTTTTCATCAGTACGTGCAGGTAACTCATCGTGGCGCAATCGTATGATCTAGTGGTGATCGGGGCCGGGCCGGGCGGATATGTCGCGGCCATTCGGGCGGCACAGCAGGGCAAGTCGGTCGCCTGCATTGACAAACGCGGGGCGCTGGGCGGCACCTGCCTGAACGTCGGCTGCATCCCCAGCAAGGCCCTGCTTGATTCCAGCGAGCTTTACGAGATCGCATCGCATCGCCTGGGGCGGCACGGCATCTCCGCCACCGGCGTTTCGCTCGACTTGCCGACGATGCTGAAGCGCAAAGACGGTGTCGTGAAGTCGCTGACCGATGGCATCGCCTTCCTGTTCAAGAAGAACAAAGTCACCGCCATCCACGGCAGCGGCAAGGTGCTGGGGTCCGGCAAGGTGGAGGTGACCGCGAACGACGGGACGAAATCCACGCTGGATGCGGGGGCGATCCTGCTCGCTACCGGCAGCGAAGTGGCCGCGTTGCCGTCGCTGCCGTTCGATGGCAAACAGATCGTCAGTTCCACCGAAGCACTGAGCTTCGACAGCGTACCCAAGGACCTGATCGTCGTCGGTGGCGGTTACATCGGGCTGGAACTTGGTTCCGTCTGGGCTCGTCTCGGTTCCAAGGTGAAGGTGGTCGAGTTCCTACCGCGTATCCTGCCGTTGACCGATACCGAGATTGCGGCGATGGTGCAGAAGTCACTGACGAAGCAGGGCATGGAGTTCAACCTGAACACCAAGGTGACCGGCGCGAAGAAGGTCGGCAATCGCGTGCAGGTGCAGGCGGAAAGCGACGGCAAGCAGGTCACGTTCGAAGGCGATCGCGTGTTGGTGGCCGTGGGCCGTCGTCCCAATGTGGCCGGGCTGGGCCTGGATGAAGCGGGCATCAAGTACGACGCGAAGACGCTGAAGATCCCGGTGAACGATCGCTTCGAGACGAACGTGAAGGGCGTCTACGCGCTCGGCGATCTGACGGCGGGGCCGATGCTCGCGCATAAAGCGTCCGAAGAAGGCGTCGCCTTCGCGGACATGCTGGCGGGGCAGTACGGGCATGTGAATCACGCGACGATTCCCAGCGTGATCTACATCTGGCCGGAAGTGTCGAGCGTCGGCCTGACCGAGGAGCAGGTGAAAGAATCCGGCACCGAGTATCGCGTCGGCAAGTTCCCGTTCTCCGCCAGCGGCCGGGCCAAGTGCATGGATGAGACCGAAGGCTTGGTCAAGATCCTGACCAACGCCAAGACCGACCGCGTCCTGGGCGTCCACATCTTCGGCGCGCGTGCCAGCGACATGATTGCCGAGTGCGTGACCATCATGGAATTCAAAGGCAGTGCCGAGGACATTGCTCGCATCGTGCACTCGCACCCGACGCTGTCAGAGTCCATCGGCGAAGCCGCCCGGGTGGCCTGGCTGGGGAAGGCGATTCATGCGTAGTAGATCGATTCAACCTTCCGGGTGTTCGCCTAGTTGGCTTTGCAGGTAGTTCTGCATCCCCACCGAGGCGATCACGCTCAGCTGCGTTTCCAGCCAGTCGACGTGTTCCTCGGACTCGGCAAGGATCGGGGCGGCAAGGTCGCGGGTGCCGTTGTCGCTGAGCCTGACGGCCAATTCCATCAACTCGTTGTAGAGCTTCACGCCGCTGGTCTCGAGCTTCAGGTCGTACTCGAACTGTTCTTTCACGTCCGCCCCGACGCGGATGATGTCGTAGCGGGCGATCTCCGGCACGCCGTCGAGGAACAGGATGCGCTCGATCAGCTTGTCGGCATGCTTCATCTCGCCGAGCGACTCCATGTAGTGCTTCTTGCCGAGCTTTTCGAAGCCCCAGTTCTTGCACATCTTGGCCTGGATGAAGTACTGGTTGATCGCGGTCAGTTCGACCGTCAGGGCCCGGTTCAACGCTTCGATGATGTCGGGATGGCCTTGCATGGAGATGGTCCGCTTTTTGTGTCCGCGAGCGATGTTTTGTGAATGTACCGTCGTTCTATGAGTTCCGCCCGCGCCTGATGAGCGGTCTGCTCGTAAAACGAACGAAGCTTGTCGTCCGTTCGAGTGCCCGGGATCCTTACCATGATGGCGTCCGACCGCGGTTCCAATCCTGTCCCTCCGCCGATGGAGCAACCGGTTGCCCCCCCACCCCGGGCGACGACTGGCATGCTGCCCAATTCGCCGTTCCTCAACAGCTTCGACCGCTTCCTCGCGCTGGGGGTTATCCTCATGGGTTTCGCGCTGGCGTCGTTCGCCGTGCGCAACTCGGATTTCTGGCTGCACCTCGCCAGCGGTCGTCTGATCGCGCAGGGGCAGTACGAGTTCGGCCGCGACCCGTTCAGCTACTCCACCGGCGATCGCGTCTGGGTCAATCATTCCTGGCTGTCCGACCTGACCGGGTATCAGATCTTCCGGCAACTCGGCCCGCGTGCGATCGTCGTCGCCAAGGCCACTCTGCTGGCGATCCTCACCGCGCTGTTGCTGGCAACCCGGCAAGGGCGTACCCATCTCTGGCTGCAGGTGGTCACGGTGAGCCTCGCGCTGTTCATCATGTCCCCGTGGCTGATGTTGACGCCGGCGCTGTTGTCGCTGTTCTGGCTGGCGGTCACGCTGCTGCTGTTGCGTAAAGTGCCCGCCTGTTGCGGGTCGTGGGCGCTGCCGGTCGGGTTCGGCATCGTCTGCCTGTTCTGGGCGAACAGCGATCAGTGGTTCTTCCTGGGGCCGGCCGTCGTGGCGATGTACCTGCTGGGGGAAGTTGTCGGCCACTTCGCACGCCCGTCAGTCGCCGATTACCCGGACCTGAAGCGGTTGGGGCTGACGCTTGTCGTCGGCATCGCGGCGTGCATGCTGAACCCGCATCATGTGCGCGTCTGGCAACTGCCGGTCGAGTTGACATCGGGGACGCTGCGCAACTCGCTGGGACAGACCCCGCCGTTCGCTTCGCAGTTGCACTCCGCGTTCAGCGATCCGGTGATCGACTTTGCCGGCGGCGCGGGCGGCAGTGCGGTTACAGCCTGGGCGCTGCTGCTGTTGATCGCGCTGCTGCTGACCGGGTTCATGCTGAATCGCCGACAGATGTCGATCGGCTTGGCCCTTGTCAACGGGGGCCTGCTGGCCTTGGGGCTCACTTACTCAGCGGCGCTGCCGTTCTTCGCGGTCGTCGCGGGGCCGACGGCCGCGATCAATCTCTTGCCGGGTATCGCGGATCTCGCCGGGCGAACCTGGTCTGTGCGAACGCTGCAGTTACTGGCGGCCGGGCGTGTCGGCATCCGCATGGGGCTGTTGTTGCTGGGGACGGTCGCGCTATTGGCCTGCTACCCGGGTTGGCTGCACCCCACCGCAAGGCAATGGCGGTTGGCGTGGGATGTGATCCCCGATCCATCGTTGATGCGTACCGCGGAACAGTTGCAGCAGTACCGCGAGCAGAACCTGTTGCCGACCGAAGCGCACGGGCTGGCCCTGAATGCCGAACTGGCGAACTACTGCTGCTGGTACGCCCCGGCCGAGAAGAACTACTTCGACAGCCGGCTGAGCCTGCATTTGCCCGAAGTCGAAAACTTCGCTCGAATCCGGTTGATGTTCAGTGATCGCGATGAGAAGAAGCCTGAGAACTTCGATGCTCCTGATCTTTTCATCGCCAACGGCATTACCCACGTCACCGTGACGCAACCGCGCGCCTTCGAGCGTCAGAAACAGTTCGAGACGATGCTGATGGCCCGCCTGAACGGGCAGCCGGTATGGGATCTCTGGGCCATCAACGGCCAGATGAGTACCTTCGGCTGGCGCGGGCAGAAGGTGATCGACGCCGCCAGCGACTTCTCCCGCCTCGGCATGAAGCCGATGCAGTTGGCGTTCGGTCGCGACGTCGAACTGATTCCTGATGCGACACTGACGTTGCCGCCGCCAAAACGCGGCTTCACGGAGAAGTTCCTGACACCGTTGCCGGTTCGCCCGGCCTGGGCCGATCAGTCGATTTTGCTGCATACGGTAGTCGACATGCAGCGGCAGCAACTGATGTACGATTACCAGCAGCGGGTGGCGCTGTTTCGGATGCGGCTGATCGTGCTGGGGGGCATGGCTGGCGCGATCGGCATCCCGACCCGACCGGATCTGTCGCCTGGTTCGACTGCCGTCTCGCTACTGGCGGTACGCTCGGCCCGACGCGGCATCAACGAAAGCCCGGACAGCCCCGAAGGGTATCTCGCCCTGCAGGCCGCGTACGGCGAGCCGACGTTCGATTGCGCGTTCCCGCAGTACCGCAGCCTGATCGCCACGGTCACGGCCGAGCGCTACTTTCTGCGATCGGCCCTAAAGAATCATCTGGATTCCAGATTTTCGGCGTACGCCGCGGCACGCTCGCTCGTCAACGATCACTTCCCAGCGGAGCTGCACACGCTGCCGCTGGCGGAGATCCGCGCTCGCCTCGAACAACAGGGCGGGGAGATCCGGCTCGACATGTCGCTGAACGCCATGCGGCGGGCGCGTGCGATTCTGCAGGCGATGCCGCAGGCGGACGCCATCAAGGCCGACATGGAGTATATGGACGGCTTCCTGAAGCGATGGGACGAAGAGGCACGCAATGAGGAAAGCCGGTGGCGCAACAACACCAGTCGTTCCCCGTCGCCGTTGCAGCGGGCCGACGAGGCGTTTCGCAATCACTGGCTGCCGTTGAAGGCGCTTGAAGAGTTGAAGAAAATCGACTTGAACGATACCGCCAAGCTGCCGATAGAGCAACGCGTGGTCGGTCGGTTACTGTTGTCGCGTCTTTATCTGCTGAGCGGGCAGGCCGAACTGGCCGATCTGGAACTGGCGGCGATCGACAAACTGGTGGCCGAGACACCCGATCTGGCGGTCAACCCCCAGATGCCGTTGCTGTTGAATAACTACCGCGAGGCGCGCCTGGTGGTCGCACTGGTACTGGGTCGATTCAGCGAAGCGCAGCAGTTGCTTCAGACCTCGCTGGCTGATCAGCAGTTGCGGCTCGACCGGCTGCGTCAGAATGAACTCCCCCGCGCGGCGGCGATGAACGTCGCCCGGCAGTTGGCACCGACCACCGGCATCGGCTTCGGTGAAGTGATGACCGCCGCCTATCGCCCCTACTTGTCGCAGAACTTTCTGCGGTTGTCGCGCCAGGGGTTCCGCGGCAGTCCGTTCACACTGCCGTACTACGACACTGAGATTCTCGAGATCTACCGGCAACAGGTGTTTGGCGAAGCGGAGTTCAACCTGCAGATCGGCAAGCTGTATCTCGAGCAGGGGGACAACCGGAACGCGGCGGTTGCGTTCCGGCAAGTACTGCGCATCTTCCCGACGAGCACCCGGCTGCAGATCAGCGCGATCGCGCAGGCGTATCTGCTGCAGTTGCGGGGATTGTAGGTTTCACCAATTGCCTGCGGGAACCTCGTTGCCGGAAAACGTGGAGAGGGCACGATACACGTCAGGCTGAATGGTCTGGCGGATGAAGCGTACGCTGCCATCGCACATGGTGAAGTGGCAGCCGAGCGGGTGCATACTGCGGAAGCCGCTGACCCAGTCCCTGCCTGAGGAATTGCCGCCGGGGTCGCCGCCGTAGATCGACGGGGCGACGAGCCGGTTGTTCATCGGCTCATCGCGCGGGTCGGGTGCGAGACCATACTGAGCAGTGACCGCGAAGACCGAGGCATACCACGGATGGGCCGGCTCTTCGACTCCCGCGGCACTCCAGGACTGATCGGGGATCGCCACTTTCCCGCTGTTGCCGTCGATGGCTGCCTGTTTGGGGTTCTTCGGATCACGCACCTTGTAGAAGGGGTTGCCCCCGGCCGCTTCACCCAGCGCGAACGTGCTGGAAGTGCCGTCGCGTATCATGGCAATCTTCACCCCCTGCGTCACGGTATCCGCCGTGGCGACCTGAAAGACACCCTGAATTACGAGCGGAATGCGATCGGTACGCCGGGTCAACGAGGCGTTGGCCCCCTTCGAGAAGGCGTAATCGACGCACCCGGCCTTCGGTGGCAGCGGGCAATTCCACTGGGCCGCGATGGGGGCGAGATCCATCGTTCCCTTCGTCCGGTTGGCGGGACAGTAGAACAGCTTGATCTCCAACCCCACGGCCACATAGTTCGGCGGATTGAACCAGGGTTCATCGAAGTGGTACAGTGCCTGGGCGTTGTCCTGCTCGATGTGCGGCAGCAGCAGTGTGAAGCCGGTCGCCTCGGCATCGCAGGTGTTGTCGACCGACGAGATCATCCCCGGCGGAAAGCACCCGTGTGCGCCGTGGTAGCCCTGCAGGGCGATGCCGAGTTGCTTCATGTTGTTCGCGCAGGCAACGCGTGCCGCCGCGCCGCGAACTTTTTGCGAGGACGACAGCAACAACCCAACCAGGATCGCGATGATCGCGATCACGACGAGGATCTCCACGAGTGTGAACGCTTTGCGTCGCATCAGATGATTGTAAACGATATCAACGCTTGTTCTGAATCCCGAAATCCGCAATCCGAAATCATGAAGACGAATCGCGAAAAGATGCTCGCCGGTGGACTGTACGACGCCACCGACACCGATCTGGTGCTGCTGCGGCGGCAGGCGCGGGATCTGTGCAAAAAGTTGAACACATCGAGCGATGCCGAGGCCGAGCTTCGCCGGGAGGTGCTGACGCAACTGCTCGGCAGCGGCGGCGACACGGCCTGGATCGAGCCGCCGTTCTTCTGCGATTACGGATTCAACATCAGGCTGGGCAACAAGGTCTTCTTTAACTTCAACTGCGTCATACTGGACGTGTGCCCGGTGACGATCGGCGATCGGGTACTCGTCGGCCCCGCGGTGCAATTTTATGGCGGCACCCACCCGCTCGATGCCGCTACGCGGGGCAGTGGCCTGGAATACGGCAGACCGATCACGATCGGCGATGATGTGTGGCTTGGCGGCGCCGCGATCATCTGCCCCGGGGTCACCATCGGCAATCGCGCGGTCATTGGTGCCGGCAGCGTGGTGACGAAAGACATCCCGCCTGACGTGATCGCCGCGGGCAACCCGTGCCGGGTGCTGCGGGAGAATCGGCCGGGATAGAAGCGACGACTCTTGCGAGGTGTGCCGGACCGGTTACCAGGTCATCAGCAGTTCATGC
>JBBQII010000063.1:0-10522 GCA_038324795.1 Gemmatales bacterium | reverse complement strand
AACGCTGGTGGGAAGCACGCAAGTTGTGGGGGCAACTGGTCAACGACACGCGCAACCTGGCCATCAAGGTGAAGGCCTACGTCGACGCCACCGTTGAGGAGCGTCGCGAGTTCACCATGCTTGTATCCGCGTTTCCTTATGCGTTGCGCAATCATCTGCGGGGCGACGATGATATCACGTGCATCCCCGGCTTCGAGAAGTCCGGGATGACCGTCCCCCATACACCCGTCTATATCACTGATCGAGTGTTCGAGATGATCGCCCTTTGGAACCGGGAAGACAGGCTGAACGACGCCCTCTGGCCGATCGACAGCCATGCCCGCGCGCTGATGGATGTCTGCGGGGCGTGCGAACGCATCCGGTCATCGCCGATCCCGTTCTCGTATCGTGTGCTGCTGCGGCACGGCATCAGCCTGTACCTTGTCTTCGCCCCGTGGTCGATCTGCCTCGAGAACGGCTACCTGGGCATACCGGTACTCGCGGTGGTCTTCTATTTTCTTCTCGGAATCGAGTTCATTGCCGAGGATGTGGAGGAACCGTTCGGCAGAGATCGCGACGATCTGCCACTTGATGACCTGTGCGGCAAGATCAGGGCCAGCGTCGACGATGTGATGTCGCGATCACGCTGAGCGGACTCATCGACTCTTCATTTCTCGAATGCGGTACGATCCGGTTTCGTCCATTTGCGGCTTGCATTGCGGGCAGGACGGTAGAAGATACCGGAGCCGGTTGTTGGCGTTTCCCAAGTCTATGGAGTACATCATGCGTTACACGTCACGTTTCGTCGCGGCCGCGCTTGGCCTGGCAATCACCGTCGGCAGTCAGGCGAACGCCGCTGAACTGACCGACAGCCTGAAGAAGGGAACCCCCGACCTGAAGTCGGCCACGGCCCTCGCGTTCGGTCCGGAAGGAATCCTGTTTGTCGGCGACCCGGCCGGTGCCTCGATTTTCGCTATCGCCACCGGCGACACGACCGCTGGCGGAAAAGATGCCGTCAAGCAGGAAAAGATCGCCGAGAAGATCGCCGCTTTGCTGGGAACCACCTCGGCCGAGACAACCATCAACGACTTCAAGGTGAATCCCGCCTCGGGCAACCTGTACTTTTCCGTGACACGCGGCAAATCGCCCGGTACGCCGGTGATCGTGAAGCTCGATCGAGCGGGCAAACTGACCGCGCTCGAACTGAAAGATCTGCCGTTCTCGTCCGTCAAGTTGCCGAACGCCAGTGACAAGAATAGGGCTGAAGCGATCACCGGCCTGGCGTACACCAAGGGCCTGGTAATCATTGCCGGGCTGTCGAACGAAGAGTTCGCGTCGAAACTGCGGGCGGTCGGCTTCCCGTTCAAGGAAGCGGACAAGGGCACCAGCGTCGAAATCTTCCATGGCGCTCATGGCAAGATGGAGACCAACTCGCCGGTGCGTACCTTCACGATCTACGACATCGGCGGCAAGCCGAACCTGCTGGCGGCATACACCTGCACGCCGCTGGTACGTCTGCCGGTTGATTCGCTGAAGCCGGGCGAAAAGGTGACGGGCATCACCATTGCCGAACTGGGCAACGGCAATCGTCCGCTCGATATGATCGTGTACACGAAGGACGGCAAGGACTACCTGCTGCTGGCCAACAACAAGCGCGGCGTGATGAAGATCAAGCTTGACGGGGCCGACAAGGTCGAACCGATCACCAAACGCGCCGGGCCGATGACCGGCCTGCAGTACGAAACAATTGCTGAATTGAAGGAAGTCGTGCAGCTCGACAAGCTCGACGGCGAACGTGCGGTGATCATGACTGCCGCCGGGGCACTCGAGACCGTACCGCTGCCGTAACTGGCATTTCGCAGTAGTGCTGTGTCAAAGCTTCATTTTCGGGTACCCGCATGCGCCGGAATGCGGGGTTGATCGAGTAAAAAAGACCGCATTCCGGCGAATGCGGCTACGAGGCCTACACGAAGTTTCAGCTTTGACGCTGCGCTAGTTTTCGAGTCTGAAAGCAGAGCCCGAGCGTCAGCGAGGCGCGATACCTCGCTGACGCTCGGGCTTTGACGGCAACTTCAACGTCACATCGCGGAGCAACTCTTATGTCGCAATTGATTCTGCAGACACTGCTGCTCGTCTGTTCCGCGATTCCGCCGGATGATATCCGTGTCGCTCTCGACTGCGACGATACTGCCATCGTTATCCGCGGATTGCCGAACGCCACCATCATTGCATGTAAGAAGCGAATTGCAGAAGTTGACGCGTCCCACCTCCGCGTTCAAGTTGTCGCATCGAGCGAACAGGACACGGACGAACGGCCACCGCTGGTCGGCCGCTGGCATGTCGTGGCACAGACGCTGCACTTCAAGCCGCGGTTTCCGTTCGCGGCAGGCGTCGAGTATCGCGTGACCGTCGATCCGCCTCGCCTGCTCGACCCGGCCGCGGCCGACTCGCAACCGCGACAGTTTACCGTCCGTATGCCGAAGAAGGACCTGACACCGGTCGCGAAGCTGACAGCGATCTATCCGACGGCCGACGTTCTCCCCGAGAATCAACTGCGCTTCTACATCCAGTTCAGCCATCCGATGAGTCGAGGCGAAGCGTATGACCGCATCAGACTGCTCAATGCTGGCGGCAAACCGATCGATGATGTCTTCCTTGAGATCGGTGAGGAACTTTGGGACCCGGGACAGACACGTTTCACGCTGCTGTTCGATCCGGGTCGGATCAAGCGCGGCCTGAAACCGCGTGAAGACCTGGGCCCGACTCTCGAAGACGGCAAGTCGTACACCCTCGTTGTCGACGGCCAGTGGCGTGACGGCGAAGGCCGGGCGCTGCTCGACAAGGAGTACCGCAAGGCCTTCAAGGCCGGCCCGCCCGACGACGTGCCGATCGACCCGAAGCTGTGGAACTTGATACCACCCGCGGCCGGGTCGCGCGACGCGCTGGAGGTCAAGTTTCCGGAGCCGCTCGATTACGGTTTGCTTCAACGCGTGATCACGGTGACCGACGAGCAGGGCAGGGGAGTGCCCGGCACCATTGAGATCGGCGAAGCGGAAAAGAGATGGAGATTCACACCGAAGAACGATTGGCATGCGGCGGGCTACAAGCTGGTCGCGCGGAACATCCTCGAAGACCTGGCCGCCAACCGCATCGGCCGCAAGTTCGAGGTAGACGTGCTGACGCCGATCCCGAAGACGGAGAAGGCCGAATTCACGTCGATCGGTTTTGAAGTGAGGCCTAAGCGGTAGAATGAACGGAGCAATCTCGATTCGATCGGAGTGAAGTACGATGCGCTCGCCGTTCCCGGGGATGGACCCTTATCTTGAAGATGACCTTTGGCCGGCACTGCATCAGACGCTGGCCTCGTGGGCCGTTGCAAATTTGGTCAAGAAGTTGGGGCCACGCTATCTGGTGCTTCCCAACGAGCGCAAGGAAGTGAGAACATGATCCCGCCGCTAGTTGGCGGCCGTTAGTTCCGGACGTTTCGGTTTTCGGTCGGCGACGGAACGGCTCCGGAACATCAACGCCAATCGCTGAACCTCCCTTGCGAATGGCAACGCAGATGCCGGAATTGGTGCGGGTGCCTTTCGTGGAGATCAAGGAACGGCGAAGCAGTAAACTGGTAACCGTGATCGAGTTTCTGTCCCCGACGAACAAGTTCGGCGAAGGCAGAGATGAATATCTCAAGAAACGTAACGCAATCTTTCGCAGCAATGCCCATCTGATGGAGGTTGATCTCCTACGAGCTGGACAACGGTTGCCGATGCGGCAACAGCTGCCGCCGGTTCCCTATTTCGTGTTCCTCAGCCGCGCCGAGCAACGACCCATGCTTGATGTATGGCCGATTTTGTTGCAGCAGCCTCTTCCAAAAGTTCCAGTTCCGCTTCTGGAAGGCGATGCCGATGTCCAACTCGATCTGCAGCAGGTAATCGAATCGATTTACGACGACGTCGAATTCGATCGCGCCATCGACTACTCCCGGCCGCCCGTCCCGCCGCTGACTGGCGATGACGAAATCTGGGCCGACAAGCTGCTCAAACCGTACAGAAAACGGACGCGGAAGAAGTGACATTTGCTGGCCTTCCCGCGCTCGCGGTGGCACAATGAGCCGCTCAGGAACAACTTTTCAATCAGGAATCTCTCCGATGAAGACGACACGACGCGACTTCCTCCGCACCGGTGCCGCCGCCGTGGCCGCATGCGCGATGCCCGGCCTGGCGATTGCACGGGCCGATGACTTCAACGGCTTCAAGGTCGGCTGCCAAAGCTACACGTTCCGCAACTTCAAGCTCGAACAGGCGGTGAAGAAGATCGCTGATGCCGGGCTGTCCTATGCCGAGTTCTACAACGGCCACGTGCCGCTCAACAGCACTCCCGAACAGATCAAGGCCGTGCTGTCGCTGTGCAAGGACAACGGCGTGACACCGATCGCTTTCGGGGTCGAGAGCTTCACCAACGCGCACGACGCGAACAAGAAGAAATTCGAGTTCGCGTCGGCACTGGGTGTCAAGTCGCTGAGCGCCGACCCGAACCCGGATGCGTTCGACAGTCTCGACAAGCTGTGCGAAGAGTACAAGATCGCCATCGCGATTCATCCGCACGGCCCCTCGGGGAAGGGGAGGCACCGCTGGTGGTCTGCCGAAACGATCATGAAGGCGGTGAAGGATCATCACGCCCTGATCGGCACCTGCTTGGACACGGGGCACCTGATCCGCATGGCGCAACTCGGCGAGATGCTCGACCCGGCCCAGCAGATCCGCGCGATGGGCGCACGCAACTTCGGGATGCACTTGAAGGACCACGACAACAAACGCAAGACCGACGTCATCTTCGGCAAGGACGGCGGCGTGCTGAACATGGAAGAAGTGCTGAAAGCGCTGAAGGAAGTGAAGTTCACCGGCTCGCTGAGCATCGAGTACGAAGCGAAGGCCAATGAACCCAGCGAGGACGTCAAGGCCTGCGTCGGCGTTGTGAAAGAAGCAGCGAAGAAAGTGTAGCGGTTGGAACGATAATGCCGACAGAGCCCGAGCGCAAGCGACGGCGCAGAACGTATCGACTTTGCCGGTGAATCCTTACAATAAGGCAGGGGAGCGGATTGGGCCGCCCCCCTCCATAGCTGAGGATTCCCTTCCATGCTGCCGGAACAGATTGCCGAGCAACGAACGAAGCGCTACAACGGCACCGTCCTATCCATCAAGAAGTGCAATTCCGACCTGATGATTCTGCGGGTGAAGTCGGATTTTCCGCGCCCCGCACACTTGGCGGGGCAGTATTGCACCCTGGGCCTGGGCAACTGGGAGCCGCGCATGCCCGGCTGCCAGGAAGAATCGCTGAAACCGGAAGATGAACCCAAACTGGTACGTCGTGCATATTCGATCAGCTGCTCGATGATGAATGAAACCGGCAAACTCGTTGATATCGCGGCGACCGATTTTCTCGAATTCTACATCGTGCTTGTTCGTGAAGGCGCACCCGACGGCAAGGCCCCGGCCCTGACGCCGCGCCTGTTCATGCTCAACCCGGGCGACCGCATCGCCATGGGCGAGAAGATCACGGGGCATTACAACCTCGAATACATCAAGGATGGCGACAACGTCGTTTTCCTCGGCACCGGGACAGGGGAGGCCCCCCACAACTACATGGTGTGGGAACTGCTCCATCGCGGGCACAAGGGGCGAATCCTGTCCGCCAGTTGCGTACGCCTCCGCAAGGATCTGGGCTACTTCGCCACGCATCAGGAACTCGAAAAGAAGTTCGACAACTACAAGTACCTGGCGCTGACGACGCGCGAAGCGGACACGGTCACCCACAAGATCTACATTCAGGACCTGATCACCAGCGGGCAGATGGAGCAGCACATGGGTGCGCCGCTCAGCCCGGCGACGACGCACGTGTTCCTGTGCGGCAATCCGAAGATGATCGGTGTTCCCGTCAAGGATCCGAAGACCGGCGTGCGCTCCTACCCGGAGCCGGTCGGCGTCATTCAACTGCTGGAAGAGCGAGGCTTCACCGTTGACAACAACGCGCAGAAGATCAAAGGCAACATCCACTTTGAAGAGTACTGGTGACAGGGCAGGGGAGTGGTCATGGCAGCGTTGGCGGGCGGCGAGATCATCGATGGCTATCGACTGCGCGGGTTGTTGCACAACGCGCCGGCGGGGTCGCAGGTCTACGAAGTCGTGGAGACACGCAGCAATCGCCATTTCGCGATGAAGCTGCTTCTGCCCGAAGCCGCTGCACGCCCCGAAGAACGGCAGATGCTGTTCAACGAGGCCGAAGTCGGTGCCAGGCTGCGGCACGAAAATGTCATCCACATCGTAAAGGTGTGCAAGGAGATCGCCCATCCGTTCTTCGTGATGGAGTACTTCCCTTCCGGCAGTCTGCGGTCGAAATTGATGCACAAGAAGGACCCGGCCGTCGTCGCCGCGGACCTCGCGTTCATCAAGGAATTCGCGCGCAAGATCTTCAAGCAGACGGCGGTCGGCCTGGCGTACATGCATGGAAACGGCTGGGTCCATCGCGACGTGAAGCCGGACAACATTCTGGTGAACGCCTCGGGCCAACTGCGCATCATCGACTTTGCAATCTCCCGGAAGGTGCCGACCGGTTTCGCGAAATGGTTCTATCGCAAGTCCAAGGCGCAGGGCACGCCGAGCTACATGTCCCCCGAGCAGGCGCGCGGCAAGATGCCCGACCCGCGATCGGATATCTACAGCCTGGGGGCGACCTACTTCGAACTGCTGACCGGCAGGCCGCCGTTCCGGGGCACCACGCAGCAGGACCTGCTGAACAAGCAGGTGTCCGCGAAGCCCGAATCACCGCAGTCGTACAACCCGGACGTGTCAAAGGACATGGCGGCGCTCATCCTGAAGATGCTGGCCAAGAAGCCCGAAGACCGCCCGCAGACCTGCCATGACGTGATGATCGCGATGCGCAAAATCAAGATCTACAACTCGCAGCCGATCCCCGCCGACGACGACCAGCAGATGGGCTGACCCGAGCCCGCCGGAAACGGACCTTCCGAGGAGTATGCGACCATGCCGACGGCCCCCTTGCCCTTCGAGACCGACATCCACGAAATGGAACTGCTGCTCGCCCGCCTCGAAAGCGAAGCGGGGGAGGGCGCGCCCGGCGACGAAGTGCGGCGCATCCGCAAGGAACTCGCCAACCTCAAGAAGAAGAAATACGGCAGCCTGAACGCCTGGGAAACGGTACTCGTTTCCCGGCACCCCGAACGGCCGCAGACCATGGACTACGTCGACCTCATCTTCGAAGAGTTCGTCGAACTGCATGGCGACCGCTCCTTCGGCGACGACCGCGCGATCCGCACCGGCTTCGCGCGGCTGGGCGACTTCAAGGTGATGCTCATCGGCCATCAGAAAGGCCATACGCTCGCTGAACGGCAGACCTGCTTCTACGGTTGTGCCCACCCCGAGGGGTACCGCAAGGCGCTCAACCGCATGCGCATGGCCGCCAAGTTCGGCATGCCGATCGTCTGCCTCATCGACACCCCGGGCGCCTTCCCGGGCATCGGTGCCGAGGAGCGCGGCCAGGCCCAACTGATCGCCACCAGCCTCCTCGAAATGTCGCGCATACCGACACCGATCATCTGCGTCGTGATCGGGGAGGGAGGCTCGGGCGGGGCGCTGGGCATCGGCATCGGCGATCGCGTCAGCATGCTCGAACATGCCTACTACTCGGTCATCAGCCCCGAAGGTTGCGCCGGCATTCTCTGGAAGGTCGCGAACGAAGAGACGAAGCCGCGCGCGGCCGAGGCGCTGCGCCTGACCTCGCGCGACCTCTCCAAGTTCGGCGTCATCGACGATGTGATTCCCGAGCCCGTGGGCGGCGCGCACCGCGACCCGCGCGAGATGGCCAACACACTCAAAACCTACCTGCAGCGCTATCTCCGGCAGCTTCGCGGGCAGTCGAACGAGGAGTTGCTCAACGCCCGCTACGACAAGTTCCGGGCAATGGGCGTGTTCATCACGGCGACGGGCTCAACTGAATGAAAACCGCGGAAAAGCTCGGGAAACCGTGCATTCCAAAGGATTTGAGGCAATTTAACATAACAACCATTATCGGACGTTGTGTGATTGCCTCGGCGGATCGCGATGCCTGCTTCGAACGTCCGATAATGAATCTTATGTTAAATGACGGCAACACCCTATGAACCCAGCTTCACGCCAGATTCGCGCCGGCATGGTCGGCCTCGGCATGATCTTCGAAGAGACGTACCTGCCGATGTTCGAAGCGGCCGCACGCGACGGGCTGTACCGCCGCGACTTCGGCCTGGTCGAACTGCCGCTGACGGCAGTCGCATCGCGGACGGGGAACCGCGCGGACAAGTACCGCTCCCGCCTGCCCCGGTTCGAGAGTTTCGCAGGCGATGATTCCGTCGCGAAGATGCTCGCATCCGACGTTGACGCCGTCTGCATCGCCACGCCCGACGACCGCCATTTCGAGCCGGCCCGACTGGCTCTCGAAGCCGGAAAGCATGTGCTGATCGAAAAGCCGAGCGTGCTGTCCCTGGGTGAACTCGACGTGCTGCAGAAACTCGCGCGCGAGCGCGGCGTGCTCGCCAAGATCGTCTACCACAAGCTGGCCGACCCGGACCACAAGAAGCTGCGCACCCACTATGTCGACGGTAACCTGAAGCATGTCAACAACGGCTACTGTTCCCTGCTCGAACCGAAGTCGATCTCGGGCGGGCAGTTTGCCGAATGGATCCGCGGGCGCAACCCGGGCACTTACGTCGCGGTGCACTACCTGAAGTTGATCGACTTCAGCTTCGGGCCCGACTGGAAGCTGACGCGTATCGCCTGCACCGGCCAGCGCGGCCTTGTCGGCCCGGTCGACGGCAACACCTGGGATTCGACACAGCTTCAGGTCGTCTACACCCATCCCGATCAGCGCGAGGCGGCGTTCGATATCCACACCAACTGGGTGAACCCGGACAACTTCCCCGGCTATGTCGAACAGGAAGTGCAGTTCCGTTTCGACAACGCCATCTGGCTCGCGCATCAGCGCAAGCGCGGCGTCGAATTGGCGATTGAAGGCCGCACGCCGCATGAGATGAAGAACACGCCCAACCACCATTACAACGGCACGTTCGTGGAACCCTGGGGCGAGCGTTCGCAGCGCGGCTACGGCATCGAGATTCTGCGCCGGTTCTTCGAAGAGGTGGCATTCGTCGAGTACGGCGGCCCTGCCCCGCAACGCGCCGAGCGGCTCGCGGCGATGCAGGCACTGACGTACAACGACATCGCCGCCGACCGCAATTGCGTCGCCATCGTTCAGGCGATGGAAGCGATCCTGGCCCGCCACGCGACCGGCGACCCGGGGGCAATCGTTGACGTGAATGGGACAGAGGGAGGATTGTTATTGCGTTCGCGAACCGGGAAAACGGAGGTGCTGTACGCGGGACGGGTGTGATGTAGACTGTGTTGATGGCGCGACGAACCCGCGAACACGTGATTGCTGATCTGGCGGTGAATTTCGTCGAACGACAGATTCTGCTTGCCGGCTACACTGCGGAACGTCAGGTTCACGACTACGGCATCGATTTGATGGTGACGACTTTTTCGAGCGAAGGTGAGACTGAATCCGGAAGCATCTCGATTCAGGTAAAAGCGACAGATCATTTAACGACTGTCGGAGATTCGCAATTCATTCCCTGTCGGATCTGGTGTTCGCATGCTCGTCGCTGGCTATTGGAACCGATGCCGGTTATATTGGTGGTTTACGACGCGACGCTCGATGCGGCCTATTGGCTCCATGTGCAGGGTTTCTTCTCCCCTGCGTCACGGTTTCGAATCGGCAGGGAAGGACAGATGACGTTACATATCCCCAGGGCGCAACGACTCACTGACGCGTCCGCTTCGATCTTTCGACAATTGAAGATCGATGTACTTCGTCAGTTTACCGGCAGGATATAACGCCATGAAAAATCGGATCACCTACGGGCAACTCGAAAGAGTCCTTGCTGACCTGAGCTTTTCGAAGCGTGTCGTCCGCGGCAAAGGGGTCGTTTATGAGCATCCATCAACTGATACGGTCCTCATCGTAAGCATTCATCGTGCCACTGATCGCGTGCCCGACTTTGTACTTGCCTCGATTCGTCTGCAACTTTCGGCCAAACGGCGAGTATCCGCCGCTGATTTCGACGAAATGCTGCAGGCAATCGCGGCCTGATGTCGCCGTTAAATCTCTGAGTTCAGTCTGCCAGCGGAACCAACCACTATGCCTTCACCCTTCCCAGGAATGGACCCCTATCTCGAAGCCCCGAGCTCGTGGCCCGACGTGCATCTGGAATTGATCAGCAAGATTCGCGGTTTCCTGAACCCGCGGATGTTGCCGAGTTACGTTGTTCGAGTCGAGGAACGTGTATACGTTACCGATAGCAACGAAGACGAATCGCAGCAGTTCATTCCCGATGTTATTGTTGCAACTCGGCGCAACGGCACGTCACCCCTCCGCGGCCCGACCAACGGCACGATGGTCATTGATGAACCATTGCTCCTCACCTACCCTGCCGCGGAGA